>CALVNU010000016.1 GCA_944349915.1 uncultured Clostridia bacterium
ATAGAATATTGTTTGTAAGGTGTTTGTATGTCGGAATTTTCGCTTAATCTTAAAACAGAAAACTTTGAACTTGCAAAGTTTATTCATAACAACATTTCTTCAATTTGCGCAAAGTGGCAAGGAGTGGTAACCTCTGTTGAAGAATGTGGGTATATTTCAATTTTAATTGCTGTAAATGACAAAAATAAACAGCAAATGCAGTCTTATTTGTCAAACTGCATAATAGAAGTTATTTGCACTGTTTTTAAGTCGACATTTTTAGATAGCAATCTTTTTTTGCCTAGCCAAGACAGGCTGGGAATGAATGCTTTTAAAAAGGCATTGCTAAATTTTGATAAAGAAACCGACCGCTATCTTGTGCGCAAGGCACTCAATCTTGAACACGACCTTTTTCTTGAAAGTTTTTATCAATTTAAGTTGTCAACTTTAAAAGCCAAGTGGACAGAACTTGTAACGCTTGCCAACGAAAACAGAGAATATCTCAATTCAACAGACAGTTTTATTGACCTTTTAAAATTTTTGGTCGACAACCTTGAAATTTGTGAAGAAGAAATTTCTATTTATCAAAGCGAAGATTTAAGTTATCAAATTTTGGTCTCTAACAAACTTTATCAAAACAAAGTTTTTTCTGAAGAAAGTTTGGTTTCTTCAATCATAGACCTTTCTCCGCAAAAAATAAACTTATACTGTGATGAAGACAGCAGGGCAATAAACCTTTTGCATAAACTTTTTGAAGAACGCATAACGGATAAAAAACATGGCATTATAAACAACATAAGCAAATTTTGATTGTAAAAAATAAATTATTAAAATATTTATCGCTATGCTTTTATAGTTTATAAAAAGATTTTCAATCTTGACTATTTAATTTAAAATTCTCAATTTCTTTGCTTTTATGATTTAAAAATTTTTAATCTTCAAAAAAAATACACAAAATTTGTTGACTTTATCAATATTAAAGAATATAATAGTTTTAAACTTGGAGCGGGCAGACAAGTAGTTTGATTTGATGCGTACAGAGAAAGGTTGGTTGGTGAAAAACCTTGGCTAAATGAAAAACGAAACCACTATCTGCGTTGATAAGCATAAAATTGAGTGGCATTTTTGCAATTAAGGTGGAACCGCGGTTTAAGATAAATCGTCCTTAAGTTTTAAGGGCGCTTTTTTATTCTAGCGCCAGTTTGTAAGGAGGCTTTTATGGAAATCAAAAAAATTAAAGATGAAGAACTTGAAAAAGCAAGACATTCGCTTGCTCATGTGCTTGCAAAGGCACTTATGGCAATCTATCCAAGCACAAAACTCACAATTGGACCTGCCATTGAAGATGGATTTTATTACGATATAGACCTTGACCACTCTATCACTCCAGACGAGTTTAAAACTATTGAAAAAAAGATGCAGGAAATCATTAACAAGGGTGAAGAGTTTAAAAAAGAAGTTGTGTCAAAAGAAAAGGCATTAAAACTTTTTAAAGACAACAAATACAAAACAGAAATAATAAATGAACTGCCTGCAGGGGAAGAAGTTTCAATTTACTATACAGGCAACGACTTTTTTGACCTTTGTCGAGGACCTCATGTTGACAGCACAAGAAGACTGCAAAACTTTGGCTTTAAAATACACAGCGTAAACGGTGCTTATTGGCGTGGAGATGAGAAAAACAAAATGCTTCAACGCGTTTATTGCTATGCATTCAAAACAAAAAAAGAACTCGCCGACCATATTGCTATGCTTGAAGAAGCAAAGAAGCGCGACCATCGAAAACTTGGAAAAGAACTTAAACTTTTTATGATTTCACCAGAAGGTCCAGGCTTTCCTTTCTATCTTCCAAACGGAATGATTTTGAAAAATCTTTTAACAGACTATTGGCGCGAAATTCATAGAAAAGCAGGCTACAAAGAAATTCAAACTCCTATAATGCTATCTCGTCATTTGTGGGAAACTTCGGGGCACTGGGACCACTACAAAGAAAATATGTACACAACTGTTATTGATGGAAATGACTTTGCAATCAAACCTATGAACTGTCCAGGGGGAGTTTTGGTTTATAAAAGTGAGCCTCATTCCTACAGAGATTTGCCTTTAAGGCTTGGCGAACTTGGAATTGTTCACAGACATGAAAAATCGGGCGAACTTGGCGGGTTGCTTCGCGTTCGTTGTTTCACTCAAGACGATGCTCACATTTTTATGACACCTTCTCAAATAAAAGATGAAATCAAAAATGTTGTAAGTTTAATTGACCAAGTTTACAAAGTGTTTAATTTTAAATATCATGTTGAACTTTCAACTCGTCCAGAAAATAGTATAGGTTCTGATGAAGATTGGGCTCTTGCAACCGAAGGGCTTAAGTCTGCGCTTGATGAAATTGGACAAGATTATGTTATCAATGAAGGCGATGGTGCTTTCTATGGTCCAAAAATTGACTTCCATTTGACCGACGCAATTGGCAGAACTTGGCAATGCGGAACAATTCAACTTGATTTCCAACTTCCTCAACGCTTTGAACTTGAATACACAGGTGATGACGGCGAAAAACATCGCCCTATCATGATTCACAGAGTTATTTATGGTTCAATGGAACGCATTATTGGTGTTTTAATCGAACATTTTGCTGGTGCTTTCCCTCTTTGGCTTGCTCCAGAACAGGTTAGAGTGCTTTCTCTTACAGACAGAAACAATGATTATGCACAAGAAATTAAAGACAAATTGTTCGACCTTGACTTTAGAGCGGAAGTTGACACTAGAAATGAAAAAATAGGCTATAAAATAAGAGAAGCGCTTGCCATGAAAGTGCCTTATCTTATTATCGTTGGTGATGAAGAAGAGAAAAATAAAACAATCTCTATTCGTGGAAGAGGAAATGAAAATAAATCGGGTCTAAATTTGCAAGATTTTATCGAAAGACTTAAAAATGAGGTGATTTCTAAAAAAATTTAGTTGAAATCGTTTGCAAAATGAATATAATTATGTTAGACTAAGGAGGAAACGATTATGAATGGTGTTTTTCTTGCACTGCTTGTTATATTCGTTGTATATATGTTTATTTTTGTTTTAAAATAGGAGGATTTTTATGGACGTTTCTCAAATTATTTTAATTGTCGTGATTGTTATGCTTGTGATTGCTTATCCAATTTTGGTTTCTTCAAAAAACAAAAAAGAAAGAAAAAAACTTGACGAACAAACAAATTCACTCAAGCGTGGCGATAAGGTTATGACAACAAGTGGCGTGGTTGGAACCATCGTTGACCTTGTTCAAGAAGGTGAAAGAAAAATTGTTACAATCGAAACAGGCTCTGGAAAAAATAAAGGCTATACATCAGTTGATGCTTATGCAATTTATGCGGTTTTGAATAACAACTTTGAGCCTATTGACCAAACAAAAACAGAAAAGAAAGAAGATAAAAAAGAAAACAAAAAAGCAGAAAAGCAAACGGCTAAAGTTGAAGAAAAATCTTTAGCGCAAACTGTAGAAAATGAAAAAACAGAAATCAAACCTACAGAAAACAAAACAAGTGAAGACAAAGTTAAAAAAAGCCAGGCAAATAAAATTGAAACATCAAAAAAAAGCAAATGATAAAAATAAAGAAGGCAAATAAATGCTTTCTTTTTTTATTTCAATCAAAATATTTTTGCTATTGAAAATGCCCAATTTATTTTAAAGCCATTTTAATATTTTGAATTTTAATCATTTTTGCATAATAATATTATAGCAAAAAAATTTATCATCAATACTGTTTGTTATTTGTATAGCTTAATTGCCTACATATCTTTAAAGATTATGAAAAATTTATTTCTGTGTTTTTACAAATTTTATTGGTTTTGTTATTGATTTATTGCTTGCAATATGTTATAATACTTTCATAAAGGAGAACAATATGGATAAATCAAAAAAAGAACCATCTTTTATCAAAATAACCAAAAAAACCGCTTTGGAAAACAAAGAAAAATGGATTGAAGAAGGAAAAAAATATCTTTATCCTTGCACAGCAAACAAAATGCAGAAATGGGAAAAACTTGTAAATGAACTTATCGAGAATGATAGTTTTTATGATATTATTCCTACCGTTCTTGAGGTGCTTAAAGTGATGTATGAAAAACAAGAAACTTTTATAGAACATAGCAAAAAAGTTATAGCGTTTATGGAACAAAAAAGTGTAGAAGCAGGTGTAAGCATGGATATGCTTTTGCACACGGTTGCCGAATTTGGACGCGATGGAGATTTGATTTTTTCAAATTATTATATTACTCACAATCCTAAACATTTTGAATCTATCATGACAAAAGATTGGTTCCGTACTCTTACACAAGAAAATATGACAAGAGAAGAAAATTTGACAGAAGAAGAAAAGCCCGAATAATTTGCAGTAACTTTATAATCATTTTTCTTGCTTTTCTTAACTCTTGCTTTTCTAGATATAGAAATTTGTTTATACTAATTTTTCTAAACAAATTTAAAATATTATAAAGGTGCTAAAATATCAAAAAGATAATTATGGAAAACAACTACGCATTTAAGTCATTGAAAGAAATTCGAAGTTTTCTTTCATTCCAAAAGACTATTGAAAACAACTTAAACAAACTCTATAGTTTTGTTATACTTTTTCCATATAAATATCAAACCGTTGATTTTGCAATGAAATTTATTAATAATCAATTTAATCCCAAAATTTTTAAAAACACCTCATATGCCCAACAAAGCCCCGAAGAAATGTTAGATTTGAGACAACGGGGAGTGCTTAAAACCCCAACGCTTGTAACATTATATCATAAATCTTGCCAACATTATCTTTCAAGCCAGTTTGGTGCGGGGCATTTTGCAGACCCGAAACTGCTTATAAATGAAAACATCACAATCATTCCGCGCCAATGTCATTTTACAGCATCTTTGTTTACAATGTTTTACAAAGACTTTAACCCTATGCTTCAAACAGGCTTTTACAACTGTTTAACAGAAGATTTTTTTGATAACCAGGGATATTTGCATTCAATAGTCATCTTTTCACATCATAATGAAAGCAAGGTTTTTGATGGTTCGCGTGGGCTTATTATGGATGAACAACTTTATAAAGAATTGTTTAATTTTAAACCTATAAACACCTTAAATTGCAAACAAGTTATAGGCGGACTAAATTTAACCCAATTTCGTGGTGTAAATTTGCTGGAATATCTGCTTGCTCCAGAAGTTGTTATAAAAGCGGTTAGAGACGGAGAGTATGAAAAATAAAACTCTGCAAAAAATGTTTTTTCTTAAACTATCACATTACAATTAACATACCAAAATTTAAACTATCACAATAAACCTTAAAATTATCACGCCAAAAACAAAACTTTATGCCAAAAACCGTTGAATAAAGATAAACAAAATGATAGCATCTTTGTTGCTGTCATTTTTTTTAACCTTCAATCATAACATACTCTAGAAAAAGGTATATTTTTCTCAAAAGGAGTCAATCATGAAATTGAAAGCAAAAAAAAGTTCAATTAAATTGCCAAAAAATGCTCTTCTTTTTTCTGTTGCAAAAGGCGCTCTTGTTGCGGTTTGTGTGTCTCTTGTGCTTGTGCTATTGTTTGCATTTTTGCTCAAATTTACAAATATTCCAGAAAGCGCAATCAAACCTGTCAATCAAGTTATAAAAGGATTGTCTATTTTGATTGGCGTTTTTGTTGGACTTAAAAGAAGCAAAGAACTTGGACTTGTTAGCGGGCTTTTGATAGGTTTTGTTTACACAATTGTGGCATTTATCATTTTTTCTATACTAGGTGGAATATTTGCCTTTGACCTTACTTTTCTTACCGATAATCTTTTTGGTGCTGTTATGGGCGCAATTTGCGGAATTATTTGTGTAAATTTGAAAAAATCTACAAACTAAAAGCAAAATTTAATTGACATATCAAGGTGAGTTCTTATATAATTAAAAAGTAAATGCTTAATTTGCTTTCAAATTAAAAAGGGGACTTACATGGTTAAAAAACGTTCAATCACGCGATTTGTTGTTTTGTCAATAATAGCGCTTGTTTTAGTGCTTTTGTCTGTATGTTCGTTTACAATTCCTGGCACAACAACAAATTATAATGGTTTTATCAACTCTATTCCACTTGGGTTTGATTTCTCAAGCGGTTATTCTATTGTTTACAACAGCAAAAAAACTGCAACTAATGAATTATCGCTTTCTCAAGCGGTTGACCAAACTTTGCCAAAACTTGACAAATTTTTCTCATACCACGGTTTTTCGGAATACACAATTTCAAAACTTGGTGATGACCAAATCAAAATTGAGGTGCTTGATGATGAATATTCATCAACATACTTAAATCTTTTGGAAAGCCCTCAACAAATCTATTTTACAGTTGAAGAATATTCCGAAGAAGAAGGCGGAAACACCAATCCTCAAAGTTATTTAACAAGTTCCGACATCTCATTCGCCGAAGTGGCTTACGACCAAAATGCAGGCGTTTATGGAATAAGGCTTTCTCTTACTTCAATTGGAAGAATAAGTTTGCAAAATTTGATAACACAAGCAAACAATATCTCGTCCAACACAGTTTATATCTATGTTGGTGAAATTGGCTCAAGCACTTGGGGGACAATTTCTGTTGATGACCTTAAAGATGGAATGTTTATTCAATCATCATCTGCGTCAAACACAACTTCTGCATATTCAACAGCATATCAAACTGCAAGCAACATTTTTGTGGGAACATTCGCCGTTAATTTTACTCAAGATTCAATCAACACAATAAGCGCAAGACTTGGTGATAATGCTTGGACTTTCACTTTAATTGCTTTTTTGATATTTATAGTTGCAATAATGATTTTCTTTGCAATTCGTTATGGTGAAATGGGGCTTTTGGCTTCTTTTGCCATGGTATTTTTTGCCACACTTCAACTTTTCTTTATGCAGGCAATTCCATTTGTAATGCTAGATTTGGGTGGGGCAATAGCGATGTTCTTGGCAATAACTTTGTTTGCTTTATCTGCAGTTGTAATTATGGAAAGAATTTCAAAAGAATATTCTGTAGGCAACCGCATGCATATCGCATGTAAAAATGGATTTCGCCGTTCTTTCTGGCGCATATTTGACCTGCATATCATTGTGCTTGTAACTTCAACCATTATGCTTTTGGTTGGACAATTTGCTCTTTCTTACTTTGGTGGGGTAATGTTTATTGCAAGCATAGTTTCATTATTCTGTTTATATGTGCTTTTTAGATTTTTCATCAATTCTTATCTTCCACTCAACAGCACAAAACCGCAAAAAATGAAACTCTATCGCGAAGCGAATGTGAAAGAAATCAAAGAAGAGGTGGAGATTATTCCCGAAGACAAAACCGACTCCTTAAAAGGAGGAAACAACAATGGCTAAAAAAATAACAATCAATCAAAAATTTGACAGAGCAATCGAAAAAAGCAATTTCAACTTCTACAAAAATTTTAAATTCTTTGCGATTGCATCTCTTGTTCTTATAATTATTGGTGCTTTTCTTTGCGGATTTTTGGGCTTCAATTTAGGCACCGATTTTATGGGTGTAAGCACAATAAAAGTTTACACAAATGCAGAGGGTAACACAACTGGTGAAAACATTCAAAGTTATGATATCGACACTGCAGAAGGGTACAATGATGCCCTGCAAATTATTTCTAATACTCTTGCTGGATTTGACACAAGCATAAACTCTGTTCAAAAAACAACTATAAACATTACAGCACAAAATATTTTGGGTGCAAAAGCACTTGAAATAAATTTCTATAATAACGCATCTCTTTCTCAAGAAGAGCAAATAGAAAAAAATGGACAAATCAAAACTGCATTAATGAAAGCATTTGGCTATTCAACTGGCGATAGCGTGGTTGTTGAGGGCGTTTCCGACGCAAAAATTGTAAGCCAATACAACAACAATTCAACTATAATCTACAGCGCAATCATCGCTCTTATTGTAAGCATAGTTTTTGCAATAATCTATCTTGTTTGCAGATATGAAAGAACTGCTTTTGTAACTGGTTTCTTTACATTCTTGCATGATATAGTTTTACTGTTTGCCTTGCTTGCAATCACAAGAGTACCAGTCAACTTGGCAACTATCGGTGTGTTTGCATTTAGTTTCTTTATGACATGCATAAACTTGATTGTGTTCTACAGCAAATCTAAAGAAATGACTGTCGGTGGAGCAGTTGACAAAACAAATGCAACTGCAGTGGCAAACGCTGTTTCTAAAAACAATATAAAACTCAATTTCTATCTTTATCTTGTGCTCTTTATAATTGCAATTTTAATCATGGCATTTTCAACATCAAGCACAATGCTCTTTACAGGAGTTTCTTTGCTTCTGGCTGTGATTGTAAACTATTATAGTGCACAATTTATCTTGAATGGTTTTTATGGAATAATATACAAACCTGTCAAGAAAAACAGAAAACTTGTATAAATAGAGAGGGGATTTTCCCTCTTTTTTTAAAATATAAAATTTATAGTGTCAAAAATAAATTTTGAATATAAAAAATTTGAAACCTGCAATATAGAATACAAAATTTGGCAAATTTGGAAATTAAATTTTATCAATTTTTTAAAATCAATTATATAAGAATTAATATTTTGACTTTATCGCAAAACTTTTCTATCATATAGTTCTTATTTTAACCAATATCTTTTTCAAACGCTTGACATTTTTTTTTCACTTTGATATAATCATTCCGTCATTGAAGACAAATTTGCACTCAAAGCAGATTTACTTGCCGTTGCCAAAAAGTTGCAGAAGGCCTATAAAAATTTTTCTGCAATGAAGGGTCTTACCATCAAAGGCTCTGTGGTTGCAAGTGGAGATTGAAAACTTTGGGGAAGGACAAAAACAAAAGGAGGAAAATATTATGTCAGTTATTTCAATGAAACAACTTCTTGAAGCAGGCGTTCATTTTGGACACCAAACTAGAAAGTGGAATCCAAAAATGAAAAAATACATTTTCACTGCAAGAAACGATATTCATATTATCAACTTGGAAGACACTTCTGCTCAAATCGATAAAGCATATCTTTTTGTTCGTGATATTGTTGCTTCGGGAAAAAATGTTCTTTTTGTAGGAACAAAAAAACAAGCACAAGATGCTATAAAGGAAGAAGCCGAAAGATGTGGAATGTATTACATCAACACTCGTTGGCTTGGCGGTTGCCTTACAAACTTCAAAACAATCAAATCTAGAATTGAGCGTCTTAACAAACTTAACCAAATGGAAAAGGTTGGAGAATTTGACCTTCTTCCTAAAAAAGAGGTTACTCTTTTAAAAACAGAAAGAGACAAACTTGAGAAAAACCTTGGTGGTATCAAAGAAATGAGAGACCTTCCAGGTGTAGTTTTCCTTGTTGACCCTTGCGTTGAGCATATCTGTGTTAACGAATGCAGAAATCTTGGAATTCCTATGGTTGCTCTTGTTGATACAAACGGCAATCCAGATGGAATAAGTGTTGTTATTCCTGGAAATGATGATGCTATTAGGTCTGTAAAACTTATTGCAGGCGCTATTGCCGATGCTGTTATCGAAGCAAGAGAAGGCGTTTCTATGAAGAAAGAAGAAGGGCAAGAAGAAGAAAACATCGACATTGAAAAAGTTCTTGCCGAAACAAAGCCAAATCTTGAAATTGCCGAAGCAGGCGAAGAAAACAAATCTAAAAAACCTGCAAAGAAAAAACCTGCAAAGAAAAAAGTAGAGAAAACCGAAGACAAAAAAGAAAATAAATTAGAAGAAAAAATTGAAGACAAAAAAGAAGATAAAAAAGGAGAGTAATTATGGAATTTACAGCAAAAGATGTTGCATCACTTAGAGCAAGAACAAATGCAGGAATGATGGACTGCAAACAAGCGTTGACCGCTTGCAATGGCGACTTTGAAAAGGCAATTGTTTGGCTTAGAGAAAAAGGAATTGCTGCTGCTGCTAAAAAACAATCTAGAATTGCATCCGAAGGGGCTGTTGCGTCTTATATCCACATGGGTGGAAAAATCGGCGTGCTTGTAGAAATCAATTGTGAAACAGATTTCGTTGCAAAGACAGACGCTTTCCAAGAAATTTGCCATGATGTTGCTCTTCAAATTGCTGCTTCTGCACCTAAATATGTAAGAATTGAAGAAGTGCCTGTTGAAGAACTTGAAAAAGAAAAAGAAATTCTTAAACATCAAGCGCTTAATGAAGGAAAACCTGCTCAAATCGTTGAAAAAATGGTTGAAGGCAGAGTTAAAAAGTTCTATCAAGATGTTTGCCTTATGGAACAAACTTTCGTTAAAAATCCAGAAATGACAATTAGTCAATACATCAATGAAAAAACTCTTCAAATTGGCGAAAAAATTTCTATTAGAAGATTTACTCGTTACGAACTTGGAGAAGGGCTTGAAAAGAGAAATGACAATCTTGCAGAAGAAGTTGCAAAACAAATGAAAGGCAACTAAACCAGCAAGTTTGACAAAAAACAAAATAACTAAAAATAGGGAGTTTGACTTCCTATTTTTTTTGTAATTTTTCAACTTTTAAAACTTTTATTGCTTGCTATTTATTGGCAAAATTTGTTCGGATTTAAAACTTATGGTTGGACGATATTTTTAAAATTTTAACTACTTGAATAATTTTTTATTTGCTCAAATTTAAAACTTTAAATTTGATTGGTTTTAAGAATTTTTTGCTTGACAAATCTCAAATAAAGTTAATATTGGATATTGACAAAAATAAGATTTGATGATACACTAATTTGGTGAGGTTTTTATGGATTTTAAAAAAATAAATGACAAAAATGTAAGTTTACTGGCTTCAAATGCAGAATTTGAACAAAAATTAAAAGATTTTAACGCGGTTCTAAAGAACTATCAAGTAAGTGAAGAGGATATTATTGCAATTGTTAAAAAAATTTGCGCTCACGGCAAAATCAAACTTGCAGACAAACTTATTAATTTGCTTAAACAACTTTATCTAAACGATGATATATTTGAACATAATAGCCAAAAATCAAACGCATTAAAAAATATCTTAATTAACACCATTGAACTTTATGAAAAGAATGCAAAATTAGTTTCCAGCGAAATTAGAAATGTTTTGATTGAAGCAAAAAAATTAAATCTTTCACCATACAGCATTGCGCTAAAAACCAATATTCAAATTGCAACCGTTGAAAATTTTGAAGAAACTCTTTCTGCTTTAACAAGAGAAAAATACAAACTAAACCAAGAAAACGAAGAGTCTTTATTTACACAAAATGAATATCAAACAATTATGCATCAATGTGCTTCTATTGCATGCCGAGTAAATGCCGAAAATCTGCATCAAATTATAGAAATGCTTAGAGATTTTGCTTACGATAAAGAAACTGGAGGATACTTTTTTAATATCAAAGAACTATTTATTAAGGCGCCTTCAATTTTGCCAACCACTCCTAAAAAAATGCAGGGAGCATTGGATCTGCTTACAACTATTGCCGACAAAAGAAAGGTTTTAGAAATCATAAGAAATTCTCCTTCAATTCTTTCTATTAGCAAAGACAACTATAACAATAATGTAAAAATTTGTAGTGAAATTATTTTTTCATTAAAGAAAAAACTTAATCATTCTTTGACTCTAGAAGCCTTCAAAAAATCTTTGGATTATTCAAATATGCTAAAGAAGTTTTCTCAATTTAACCACATCGAAACTGTTGCAAAAGCAAAATCAAATGAGTTAAAAACAAAGGCAAATTTTTTGGAGAAAATTCTTGGCACACAAAATGCAATCTATTGCATGTCTGACATGGCAATACTAAATGCAGACTTTGAGGAATTGAAGTTTGTTTTGTCTTACATCGCAAAAATTGACTTGGAACATAACGCAACAAGACTTAAAGTTACATTTGTAAAAAATCCTTCTAAATTTTTAAACTTTTTAAAACTGGATAAATCTATACAAAAAATATTAACACCAGATAGCGCCGACAAAAACAAAGATAATAATGGCACAAAAGATAAAAATATCGACAGCGTTGAAAATTCTGTAGACAAAAATTCTTTTCCAAAAATCAATACCAATGAACTTTATCAAAATATCAACTTTTTTAGTTTTAATCACAAGAAAATGTTTGAAAAATTTACTAGCGAAATAACAGATTTTGATGAAAAATTGAGAGAAGAAAATAAAAAGAAAAGAAAAAACAATTACTTTGCAAAAACAGATGTTGAACCACAACAATCAAATATTGAAAGTGAGAGCAGTGCAGAAGACAACAACTCTCAAGCGTCTAATGATAACGCTTTGCTTGACAATTCCAATGACCGCAGTTCTGCTCAAAGCAACACTAAAGATGATAATAAAAATATAAACACACAAACACCACATGACAATAATAACTTGCTACAAGAGGGGAACTCTGGCGTTCTTGAAAATGAAGACAATAAAACTCAAGAAAGCGAAAACTTAATCCAGCTTTCTGATTTTAAAAGTAATATAAAAAAATATGTTGCTTATAATAACGAAGAAAAAAATGTAGATTTTTATGCTTATTATATGCATATTATAAATCAAATAAATAATTTATTTTATAATTTACCACAGAGCAAAAGGGCGTTTATTTGGAAAAAAGTTGGCTCAAATGGCAGTTATATAGAAATAGATAAATTAAAAAACTGTATAAAATTGGTAAAGAAAATTGAAAATTTAAAAAATACCCTTATTGAATTGCTAGATAGCCCAATTTGTTACTTTGATCTAAATAGCTCGAATAACGAATACAAACAACTAGTGGCAGATTATATCAATGAGGTATGGATAAAAAAAATAAAAAAAATAAAAGAGTCTATTACAATCGAAAAAAATTCA
>CALVNU010000017.1 GCA_944349915.1 uncultured Clostridia bacterium
TCATTACTTAACCGTGATGATTTTTCGCCATATATTAAACACTCGCCTTTTTCTGGTGTTAAAAAGCCCATTAATAACAAAACAGCCTCACCTTTTGATAAATGTGCCGTAAACATTATCACAACAGCCGAACAGCAAACAATGAACTATTATATGAACCTTGGCGGATTTTACAAAAATCAAATGGGCAGAGAAATTTACACCGAAATAGCAATGGTTGAAGAACAACATGTAACACAATATGGAAGTCTTATTGACCCCACAGCAAGTTGGTTTGAAATGTGCCTAATGCATGAATATATTGAATGTTATCTTTACTATTCAATGTATTGTGATGAAAGTGAAGGATATATTAAAGATATATGGCAAATGCTTCTTGAACAAGAGATTGCACACTTGCATACGGCAGTCAAAAATCTTGAAAAATATGAGAAAAAATCATGGCAAGAAGTTATTCCGGATGGAAACTTTCCTACACTTATTTCTTTTAAGTCAAACAAAGAATATATCCGCAATGTAATCAAAAACTCTATAACAATGACGGCAAACAAAGAAGATTATATCGAACTTAACAAACTTCCAGACAATGCCGATTTCTTTAGATATCAAAAGAAAATTGTTAAAAATCCAAAAGACGACGCATCTCATAAAACAATTGAAACACATATCAAAATTTATGGCACAGATTATCGAAAACAGGATAAACCTCACCCTATTAAAATTTTGGATGAGCGCAAACAAGACAATGTTGAAATTGGCAGAGTAAAAACCATGTCTAATAGCAAAAATCACTAGTGGCAAACTAGTGATTTTTTAATTTGTATTTGTTTTTTTTACTTTTATTTTGTTTGATTTTAAGTTTTGTTTAGTTTGAATTTGCTTTTTGATTTTAAAGTTTAGTTTATCATTTTTTAGCCATTAATTTTGTAAAATGTTTAATTTAAGGTACATTTTATTTGCAACTTTATATGCTACGCATGTTTTGCATTATACACAAAATCTTTTACAAGTTCTTTGTTTTTTTCTCCATTCTTTTTGCACCCCGAATTGACATCTACTCCCGCTGGATTTGCAGTTGCGATTGCTTTTGCCACATTCAAAGGCGTCAATCCGCCAGCCAAGAAAGTTGGTTTTGTCAATTTTTGTATCAACTTTTTATCTTCCTTCCAATTATGAGTTAAACCTGTGCCACCAACTTGGTCATCACTTTGATTTATGCTATCCAGCAAATAGAAATCTGCAAATTTAAACTTTTTGTAATTTGTCAAAACTTTTCCATCTGTTGAAACATGAATAACGCGAATAAGTTTGATATTTGGCAAAGCAAATTTGATTTGTTCCACTTCGTCCTCGTCAATATTTGAATGAAGTTGAATAAATTTGTTGCCTATAAATTTTGAAAGTTCAATTATGCTTTTTGCATCTGTCAAATGAGTTACCAACACTGTGTTTATTTTATCATTTGCAAAACTTACAATTTGCTTAGCCATAAATTTATCAACAAAATCTTTGCTTTGATGTTTCTGCCCAACAAGCACACCTAAAAAATCGGCCCCTGCATCAATGGTCATCTTTGCATCTTCAATGCTTTTATTTGCACATATCTTTACAAACATTTTCTTCCCCTTACCAAAATTTACAATGCAAAAACATTGATAAAACTTAAACCAGAACAACCACAATGCCAACAAGAATGACTGCTAAAAATATTAGTTTAAATTTCAATCCTGGCTCTTTATATAAAATTCCACCAAAAATAACCGCCGTTACTGTGGAGAGTTGTTTGAGCATTGACACTTCAGAAACCAGCACTGTAGGGTCTGCCAATGCCATAAACAAAAATCGGTCTGCAACCACCAATAAAAGACCACTCAAATAAATATACCAGTTTTTCCAATCAGATTTGCGAAGCAAAATTTTGCGTTGTTTTATGCTCAAAATTATGATAATTATCCATGCAATAACCGATAAAAACAACAAAAACCAAAACTGCAATTGGCTTGCCGAATATTGTTCCAAAAAAAACTTGTCTAAAATTCCAGATGCCGTATTAAGCAAGCAGGAACCAATAAACAGAAAGATTGCAAGAACTTGCTTTTGTTCTTTTTTCTCTCCCTCCGCTAGTTGCTCCACGCTATTATGTTTTTCTCGCCATTTTGGCACCAACCTTTGCAATATTTTTCTGTCATACAAATTAAGCAGAATAAGCGCAGTAAATATTGCAAAAACACCAAACAATTTCCACCAAATAAATGGTTCATTAAAAATCAATAAACTTAAGAAAAAAGTTATCACAACATTGATGGCTTTGATAGGTTGCAAAGAAGACATATAATAATACTTAAACGCTAAAAGTTCCAGCACCCAAGCCACAATAATTATTGTTGCCTTTCCAAGTACAACCGCAATGCCAACACCGTCAATGGCAAAAGCCTCTGGAATTGTCCAAGACACAAGCAAAACACCCAAAGAACTTGACATGGCAATCATAAGCAATATGTTACTTTTGTCGGATGCTATTTTTCTAACTACAGTATAAAACCCAATTATAATTCCATATAAACCAGCAAATAAAATCCACATATAAAAATTATAGCACACTGCAAGTTTTTATGCAACAAATTTGAATTTTTTAAAAATAATGTATAAAATTTGACAATTTTTAAACTATTTGCCTAATTTTTTTATGATTATTGACATTTTATTTGACAAAAATAATGTTATCTTATGTAAAGAAAAATGATAAGCCACTGCCAGAAGATAACTTGCTACAAATAAAACAACTCCCAAAATCATTATCCATAAAAAATACAAATCAAAGTTGTAAGCCAAAACTATCTGGTAATAATATGGTCTTAAAAAGGTACGCACAAGCACATTTTCATGAATACAATAAACAAACAATGAGCAAGAAGATAAAAAATTGACTGTTTTGCTATAAAATTTTATATTTTTAAAGATAAAAAACAACGATAACAACATTGGTAAAAGAAGTAAAACAGCAAAGTCGTGAAAAATTGGCAATTTATAAAAAGGTGGATAAATCATAGGTATAAAATTTTCAAGCAAAACGCAAGAGACAAACAAAACAAGAAAAACAAAAAAGCAAATCCGATTTTTCTTTTTTGACTCACAAAAGTTTGGGCAATAAATTTTTATAAAAGCCACCACAAAATATATTATCCAAAACCCTGGAATAGAACTCAAGCCAAATTCTAAACTCAAAGTTGACCAAGGCAAAAAATATACTAGAATAAGCATAAACAAAAAAGCCAAATGTTGTTTATAATTCATGTTATAAATAAAAAAGTTGAATATTAAATGAAGCAAATAAAATATCACATACGCCGGAATAAACCAAACATTAAAAAACAAATCGGGTAAAAATTGTTTGACAATATCAAGAGCACTTAAGCTCCCCCCCCCGAAAATTATAAAGCCAAAGAAGATGGTGATTGAAATAAGGCAAGAGTCTAGGAGCATATTAAAAATGCGTTGACTTTTGACAACACTTTTTTTGTTTATCAAAAAATAGGAAGAGGCAATAATAAAAATGATATTTCCAACATTGCCAAAATAACGAAAAAGTTTTAAAAGAATAATTTGTATATCAACCGACGGAATATAGTTGATAAACAATTCCGATGTTTGCACAGCATGACTAATACATATCAAAAAGATTGCTATAATCTTTAATAGTTCTATTCCCGATAATCTTTTTTTTACTTTAGTTTGTTCCAATTTTTCCTCCACAGCAAAACAAATTGTAAAACAAAAGATAAGGCGTTTCTATAAATTTTTAAAAATTATACATTTTTCACCTTATCTTTTAAATTTTTACAAGTCTAGGTTTTCTTTTTTATGTTTTTTCTTTTTTACAACAACTATTATTATAATCAAAATGATAAGCAGAAGCAGTACTCCACCACCTATTGCAACATAAATCCACCAATTGCTGTCTTCTGGCGCTGTTGGCTCTTGTGTTGCCATAGAACTTATTGTTAGTTGATAACTTACCTGCCCAGTATAGTTGTTGTTATTCAATTTGATAACAACAGTATAAGGTGTGTTTAATTGAGGTTCTTGCCCCTCTTCAAGTCCTTCAATAACATACTCAAATTGAGCGTCTAAAATTTCTGTATTGTCATCTGTCTTGACTGCAGAGACAACGGACAATGGGTCAAACAAGCCATTTCCACTGCCAAAACCTTTAAACGAGTCAATTGTTACTTCATTTTGAGAAAGAGTTATGTTTGCATTTGCAGGACTAATGACAACATTTTCATGGGCAAGAATGAAGTTGTAACTATCTTTATCATCACCTTGCACTGTCAAGGTTACAGGATAAGTTCCTGCGTCTTTGAGCACTCCAAAAGAGCATTGATACGACACAGCATCACCATGCAAAACAGAACCTTCTGTTGTTGGTACAATGTGGATTCGCTCACCTGTATAGGTGTATTGATTTTCAAAATTGATAACAATATCAATTTTGGCAACATCAATTTCAACAGTAAATGTTTTTAATTCATAATCATCTCCAGATGTGATTGTTGCCAAGTAAACAGCCTTTCCAGCAGACAATCTTCCACCATTTGTAAAATTAGCACTCTGCATCTCAATATTGTAGTCAACAACTTCGCCCGAACTGTTTTTAACAAGTTGAAGGCTCTTTAATGTTGCAATAATGTTTTCGCTAGTTTCATAACCACTATCATTTGGCTTTATAGCAATTTTGAAGAGCAAACTGTTGTTATCTTGAACAACTTCAACACCTTCCAGTTGTTCATTTGGAACAATTGTAACATGAGTGATTGTGAATGTGCCATTGGCAAGTGTGAAGATATAGTTTTCTGCGTCTTCTCCAGTTGCCGATAAAGATAAAGTATATTCACCTTCTTCTTTCAACTCTCTGTCGGCATTGATTTTGAAAGACACAGCGTCATCTCCAACAAGTTGTGGCTCTATTATTTCCACTTTTATAACATCGCCAGTGTATGGAGCGGTGTTGCTTGGCAAACTTACTGTGATTGTTTTTTTGCCGACTTGCAAACTTATTGTGCCCTCTAAAGTTGCATAGTTTGCATTGCTGTCATTTGAGATTGTGATGTTAAGATTATGACTGCCTGCACTTATGTAATTTCTTTCTGCTAAACCTGTGATATCAATCATAAGTTGATCACCACTTTCAATGCCGTCAATCAATTTTATAACTTCTTTTTGAATATTTTGTTTTGTTGCGTTTTCATCACCATAAGTTAATTCAATTTCGCTTTCCGTGTTAAGAGTAAGTTCCTTTGGCTCAACAATAAGGCTAACAACATTGTTTGTTAACGCATAGTTATCATCTGTCAAAGTTATTGTAATGCTATACCCTGTTGGATTTGCATTAAGGTTGTTGTTTTGATTGAAAGTCAAACTGTCGGTTTCAACTTGATAATCAATGCTTACAAGGCTTTGCCCTTCAAGATATGTTTTCAAACTGTCCTTGCTAATTTCTTGTTGCCCATAAGTCGCAGTGATAGACTGCTTGTCAAGAGAAATTTGTTTTTGTTGAACAACAAGAGTTATATTTTCGTTGCCGTCTGGATATGTTATTGTTATTTGATAATTTTCGTTGCCGTCAACTGCCAGAGCATTTACTGCAAGCACCACACTCTTGTTTGCGTCAACTAAAGCAGAATAGTCTTCTCCGTCAACTTTAGCCGTTGTGGTAACTGTAATATTTTTAAGGTTTATCCAACTGTTTGCAACATCGTTTTGCTTGTCTATGTTTAAAAGTGCCAGAACAGTTTCAAGGCTATCGCCGTAAGTGATTGAAGCGTTCTCTGCCAAAGTTATGCCGATATTAACTTTTGCCTTGTTGATTGTTAAAGCGCCCTGGGTTTCACTTAAAGCATAGTTTGTGTCGTCTATAGGAGCAAATGTCAAAACATATGGCTCTGCTTTAACTTTTAAGAAACCTGTGCTTGAGAAATCTTCATCTAAAAATTCATTCGTCAATGTTATGTTTGCGTTTGAAACAGCCTCTAAAATTGTGTTTTCAATCTCTTCCTTTGTATAGCCTGCTTGTCCATAAATTGCACTTAAGTCAATTTCGTCCACACTTATAATCTGCTTTTGAACAACTTCTGCAATATCGTTTACAAACACGATTTCATAGTTATCCAAACTGTCATTAGCAGGCAGTTCTATATCAACTTTTACAGTAACCTTTGTGCCTGCTTGAGTTGTGCTTGAATAAGCATTGTCTCCCGCCATTGCTGTTAAAGTAAAGGTTTCGCTAGATTTAAAGTCGCCGGTTGTAACACTTGCGCTCAATTTTTGATTTACAGCAGTGCTTTCATCACCATAAGTGATAGAGAAATTTTCTTCTGCACTAACAGTAACTGTTACATTAAGTTTATTTACAACCCAAGTGATTTGCACTGTTTCTTGGCTGTAGTTGCCATCTAAAGTTAAAATGAGCGAATATCCACTTTCATTTGCTGGAATATATACCGAACTGCTTGAAGAAATTGCTCCGCAACTTACTGTATAGTTTACATTTTCACCATCTTCGGTTGTGATAAGATTAAGCCCTTCAATATATGAAGCAAAGTTTGCAACTGTAACATCCCCATAAGTTATTGGAGAAATTGTGCCAACATTGACATTTAAACTTGAAACAACAAATTCTAGTTCTCCGCTAAAATCGTTATAATTTTGTTCCCCTGTCAAACTTACACTAACCGTATATCTGTTGGCCTCAATATTGCCTTCTTGTGATGAAATTGCCTCACAAGTCAATGTGTAATTGTTGAAAGTTTCATTGTTTTGACCGTTGAGCAGAACTTGCTGTTTGATTATTTCTTGCCAATTTTGAGCGGTAACATCTCCATAAGATTTGCTTATAGAAGAAGCAGAAAGTTGCAAGGTTGCTTTTGTTACAACATAACTATAAGATTTGTCAAGAGTGATTAAATAGTTTGATTCGTCTGTTCCTGTAACTTGCAAAGTGATAGGATATGTGTCAACATTTTTAATTTCACTGCTTGATAATGACAAAATCACATTATCGCCGTTAACAATTTCATTAGAAGAAACAGTTGGAAGAGTGATTGTTTGCCCATTATAAGTTGCAGTCAAACTGTCCGAAATTGAAATAGAAATTTCTTTTTCTGTTACTCCGAATTTTACAGTTGTATATTCTCCACTATCACTTACTGTTGCATTTACAGAATAATTTGCATTTACATTCAAAGCATTTCCTGTTGAGAAAGCCTCTGTCAACGAATGACTTAAAACAATTTCGCTTTCAATAGAAAGTTCTGTTCGAATTGCCTCTTTAATGGTATCTTCCCAATTTTGCGCTGTCAAAGTTCCATAAGTAAAGTTGTCTAAAGTTGTCTCCGAATTTAGCGTGTTTGTTATTTTAAGCGTTACAGTGTTATTCTCTTGTGCAAAAGTATAATTATCACCAGTCAAAGTTATTAAAACGCTATAGCCGTTTTCGTTTACTTTCAAATAGTTTTCACTTGAATAAGCCTCATCTGCAATTTGTGCGGTATATTTTGCAACTTCACCATTGGCTTCGCCTGTAATAATATCTCCGAGTGCACTTTCAATTTGATTTTGTAAAACTGTGCCATATGGTTTTGAAATTTCTGTTGAAGAAAGGCTAACAGTTTTCTTTTGCACTGTTAAAGATATGTCGTTTGTGTATGAAATAGAATAGTTTTCATTGCCATCGGTTGCTGTTACAACAACATCAAAAGTTACTGTTGAGTTTGCATTTGTTGTTCCTTGATAATCTTCTTTTTCAACCTTTGGAGTGATTTGGCAGTCTGCTGTGCCAACAAAACCACTAGACTGTGTTGAAACCAACCCTTTAACTGTGTCGACGCTATCTCCATAAGTGATAGTTGCGCCTTCATTTAGGTTGACGGTAACCATTGCTGTCTTTTTGTTGACCGTCAAAGTTCCTGCACTTTGAGAAAGAGTGTAGTTTGCATTTGATGGAGCAAAAGTCAAAGCATAGCCACCCTCTTTGTATTTCAAGTTTCCACTTGCCGAGAAATCATTTGAAGAAAAACTTGTTGTCAAATCTACATTTGCAGGAAGAGAAAGTGCGGTTTTTATTGTTTCTGCTATTGCGTCTTCTGTGTATCCACTTTCGCCATAGGTTATTGTCAAATTAGTTTGTTGTACTGTAATTTCTTGTGGCAAAACAGTCATTTCAAAAGTTTTTGACTGCGTTTTATCTGCATAATAATAATTGTCTGTCAAATTAACTGTTACTGTATAAGTTCCTGCATTTAATGGTTTTCCGTTTTGCAAAGAAGCGTTGTTGTTTGCATCTTCTTTTACTGCATAGTGAATTGACAAGTCGTCTGCTGTAAAGTTTGTATCAACGCATGTTGTCGTCAACTGCACATCTATAGGCAACCCTGTGTATGTATAAGTTGTGTTAGATTTCAACTGTGCAGAAACCTCAAACCATTCGGAAACTTGAACGGTATCTGTTATGTTTGCAACATCTGTTTTAGGGAAAGATATATACTTGTTTTGTCCCTCTGTTGTTTCATAGTATTTGTTTGTTGCAATTTTTGTTATCAAGCCATTGCCAGTCAAACTTGAGCCTGCACCAGTCGTCCAATAATTTGCCGTTCCATCACCCATGCCAAATATTACATTGTCGCCAACAAGATAAGCGCTAACTTTGATATTTTCATGGTTTTCAACACTAGACTTGATTGTCTTTAAAGATTGTGAAATTGGAGCAAAAGTGTTGTTTGCAAATCCATCTTCCATTTTTGTTTCAGCAGTTGCATTGTCAAATTTTAAATAATTTGAAACTGTAAATCTAGATGTATCACCCACAGTCCAGTAATTGTTGGCATCATTGATTGCAACAACGCCGAACATAGAAAGCGCGGTCATTGTGTCTGTTCCGTTGTTTGCAACTTCACCAGTAAAACCATAAATAAGTCCATTGATATTGACTTGTGGCATGCCTTCATTTTGAGTGCTTTGAAGAATAATAAGTCCACTTGTAAACAGTTGTTCTTCTGCTCTGTTTGTGTTGCTCGCATCGCCCTTGATTGAACCATCACCCAGAATGATGATATTTTCAAAATTAAGAGTGTTGTCGCCTTTGTTTGAACCAATTACTGCCGACTCAAATACATAAGCCCCTCTTACATCAAGTGCTCCGTCAAGTCGAACGGTAACATCTTTCAAAGTGACTTGAGAATATTCAATATGGCCAGCAATAAGCCCAACATTTGCGTTATAACCGCCCGCATTGATTGAAATTGTTACATTTTCTCTTAAAACGGCGTTGACATTTTCAACTCGAGAACCATCAAAAAGTCTTCCAGCAACAAGCCCAAAACGAATTACATTTGAACCTGTTGGCACTGTAATGCTGTTACATAAAACAACACGCAAATTTTTGATTGTGCCATAAAGTTTTCCAACAAGACCTCCAAAAGCCCAGTCTTTGCTTACCGTTCCTGATGGTATGTAAATATAAACTGTATGTCCGTTTCCATCAATAGTACCATAAAAATCTTTATCTGAAAACTCTGTTAGTACAATATCTTGAGTTAAATAACCATTTAAACCGCCAGCTACAACGCTTCCAAATTCATCACTGTTAGTGATTGCCACCCCTTCTGAAGACGATGTTGCCACATAGCCATCTTCATAAGAATTGAGTGCTTTTTCTGGTGTTATTTGTGTTGTTGAGATAGAAAGAGTAAATTGCGAGCCATAAGTGGTTATATCTGTAGGCAAACCTTCAAACACAGCATAGCCGTCATCAAGATAGCCAATATATGTGTTTGAAGCAACTTGTGTTGAAACAACTGCAAGTGAAGATGCAGAAATTTGTTGTTTGCTTTTTACTTTTAACGAATTTGCAGTGTTGCTTGCAGAAGGGTCGAAAGAAATTTCATAATCATCAATTGTAAGCGTTCTTGTTATTGATGCACTGTAAGTTGAATTATTTTGACTTGTTGTCAAGTTTGAAGTTCGATAAAAGTTTGTGATAGATGACCCGTCTCCAGTGTAAAATCTAAAAATGCCATAGGAGTATCCCCTGTTTGAACTGCTGCCAAAATAGCCTGCTTCATATGTTCCAGAGAATGATGAAGAAAAGTTTTGAATAGATATTGCCCCTATTGATGAAGAACTTGTTGGTCGCGTCATACCAATATTTGATGCACATCTTCCAAAAACCTTGCCACTTCCTTTGGTTACAATATTGTTAACCGTGATTGCACTGCTATTATAAAATATCCCTGCAATGTTTCCACCAGCACCTTGTGTGGTATCACCATAAGCGGTTTGATTTGCGCTTCCTGCATTTACCCCTTGAGCGCCCTTGATAACGCCATTATTTGTAACCGTGCAGTTTAAAATTGTTGCACCATTATAGACACATCCTGCAATTCCACCAGAGGCTGGATATGCATCTGCATTTGATGGTGCAGACCAACAAAAAGCAAAAAGTTCTGCATTTTGATTGATGGTTACCGCACAATTTTCAATGCGTGAACCATTGCTCATTTGTCCAACTATACCACCAACATAAACATTATCTGTTCCGCTTGTAGGCCCTCGAGCAATTCTGTTGTTTATCACAACATTCAAATCATAAATTGCACCGCCATTGCCAAGATTTCCAAGCACAGCACCCCATGCAGTATTTCCAGAAACAACTGTAAAAGATTTGTTGTTTGACTGCGTTGTTTCGCCTGTACCATTATTGCCATTAACTGTCAAGGTGTAGCCCTGGCCATAAACTTGCCCTGTGTATCCACTAGATGTTGAAGAATAAATGTCAACAAAAGCCTGTGTGGTATTTAAAGTGATATTGTTTGTCAACGCCACACTTTCTCCTGCCCGCAAAGCCTCTTGCAAATCTTCTGCATTTGAAACTTCGGTAACATTATTAGGCACAGTTCTACCAATATTTTGACCATGCGTGGCCATAGCCTGTCCTAAATTAGTAGACACATTTACATTATTAATTGCAAATAAAGCCGTCAAAGCAACTGCAATTATAACAATAAGTGTTAAAAAAGATTTCTTGATGCCAGAATTCATTTTGCCTCTCCTTTACTTAATTATTATTGTTTGCAAATTTTGCTTTCTTATAATATAAAACAAATAATGCTAGATAACATTATTTTTCCATAAATAAAATACAACAATTTTATAAGAAAAGTCAAATAAAATGAATAATTTTTCACCACACGCTAATCAACTGTATAGTAAAGGCAAAAAAAGGCTTAAATTTCGTCAAATTTTGACATTTTGACAATAAAAAAGTGTGCAAAAAGCACACTTTATTTGCACACCTATATTAATTAAGTTCTCCCGATGCCTCAATGGTTAATATTGCATTTTGTTCGATAAATGTTAATTTTCTATCAACATATTGATTAAATCCTGTTACAGAATTGCCATTTTCTATAGCATCTGCAAGCGCAACATTTGAGCGAGATTATGTTTATTTTAACTTGTGATGCTACGCAATAGCATAGGAAATTCGTTAGAATTTCAAAAATTTTATTCCAATAAAATTTTTACATCACATAGTTTGTATTGTAAGTTTTTCTTTATAATTCTTGCTAAATCAACTTATTTTATTTTTCACTTTCGGTTATGATAGCAAAAATTTCGCCACCTTTTGCCTTTGCCTTATCATAAACAGTTTTTCCAAAATTGTCTTGCACTGTCATGTCTGCACCCATGATTTTTAACACTTTAAAGGAATTAACGCAATTATTTATAACAGCATGCATCATTGCAGTTCTACCAAGTTTATCTTGCTTGTTTAAGTCAAGTTGTCCATTTGAGTTTAAAAGATATATAAGTTCAAACAAATCATATTCACAAATAAGCATAAGCAAAGATGATTCGGTTGCTTTTTCGGTTAGGTTTACATCTGCCCCCTGTTCTATAATTTTGTTGATTTTATTTGACAGAACAGAGTTGTCTTCTCCTTTAATTGCATTATCTATATATTCATAAATAAGTTCAAGTAATTCTTTATTTTTTTGTTTTTGCGCTTTAGATTGCAACTTTTTTCTTATATTCTCAAACATATTGCCTCCCCTTTTTAGTAAATTTCAACTTTTTTATTATGCGATATACAAGTGATGAAAAAATTTTATTGTTATAAAATTTTTAAATTCTTATGAATTTGTATGCTAGGCATACTCATCACTTGTTATTTATTATCATAACCTAACCCGTGCAATAAGTTTGGTTTCCGATAAATTAATTATACACATATAAACAAAAAAGTCAATATGCTCAATTTTATTAGTCCAGAGAAAAATTAATTGCAACAAAATACTTAACAAAAAAGGTAATGACTTGTTAAAATATTTAAAAACCAAAACACACATCTTAAAAGAAGGAATTAC
>CALVNU010000018.1 GCA_944349915.1 uncultured Clostridia bacterium
TAAAATTTTTGAAGAAAAAAAAGCCCTTTCGGGCTTTTCTATCTGGTTGCGGTAGTTGGATTTGAACCACTCCCGACAACGCAGGTTATATTCCGCTATCGCTCCATATAACCCGAAGAAAAAAGCCCTTTCGGGCTTTTCTCATTCTCTGGTTGCGGGAGTTGGATTTGAACCAACGACCTTCGGGTTATGAGAATGCAAAAGCATTTTCTCTGGTGTGTTTCTACAATATATATGGTATTTTGTTTAAAGTGTAGCACAATATATTGTGTTGCACTTTTTTATTTACCTAAAATTATACCTCTTTTGTGGGGTCAAAAGTGGTGTCAAGCAGTTTTATTTGCTCTTTTTCAAAATTGTCTAAGACTTTTATATAGTATTTATTTGTTGTATTTGTTGTTGTGTGCCCTAACCATTTTGCAATTATTCTTGGTGCAATTCCTTTTTCAGCGCACATTGTAGCAAAGGTTGTTCTTAAGTCTTTGGTTTTGAAATCAAATCCGCAAATCTTTTTGAAATCTGCAAGTCTTCTTTTTAGCGTTGTGTCAGAAATTCCGAAAAGAGTTTCAGTTTTTGTATTTTTATATTTTTCGTACAACTTTTTTATAGGTTCAAAAACTGGAATCCATCTATCAGAACCGGCCGTTTTTGTTCCTTTTATGTGTAGCAGGCCATCTTCAAAATCATTTGCTTTTACTATTAAAGCTTCTTTTGGTCTGCATCCAGTAAATAGATAAAATATAAAAATGTCATAGATAGTTTTTTCTGCTTTTTCAATAATTGTTTTTCTTTGTTCAACTGAAAGAGCGGTGCCCTCTTTTCGTTTATGGTGATATTTTTTGATATCGTCAGAAATGTCAAATTTCACTTTTTTATCTTTATAGGCTTGTTTGAAACATTCTTTTAAAAACTGATAAGTATATTCCTTCATTCGCGTGTTTGGCATTTTGTTTAAAAAGTTGTTGATTTCAAGCGATGTAATTTGTTTTATGTTTTTGTCTGGAAAATTTGGTTTTATTTGATTGTTAAAAACACTTCTGTAATTTTTTAAAGTTCCTTCTTTGTAAAAAGGTTCTTTGTGGTTTTTATACCACCAGTTCCAGTATTCGTAAAAACTTATAGTTTTTTCAATTTTTATTTGTTTGATTTCAAAAACCTGTTTTAAGTTTTCATAACATTCTTTTTGTGTATTGCCATAAATATATTTTCTTTCGCCATTAATTGAAAATCTAGCTTGCCAACGATTGTCTTTTCGTTTTGTTATTTTTATATTTTTGTAGCTTTTATAATTCATATTTTCTTCTTTTGGAAGAAAAATTTCTTTGTTTGTTTCAAATTCGATTATCTCCCCCTTTTCAGCTTTTTTGTATTCTTCATTATTATAGCTGTAAGGGTTTTTAACTTTGAAATATGTCTCTAGTGCTGTGTCGATACATTCTGTATGCTTTTTAATTTCGTCATTGTGTTTTTATATATTCATAAAATGTTATCATTTATTTCTCCTTTAGTTAATAATTTTTGGTTTTTCTTTTTGTGCCTGTGTGTAGCCGACAATAATGCCTTTTATTTTTTCGCTTTCAAAGTCGTCAAGCTCTGCAATCATGTTTAATAATTCTCTTTTGCTTTCTGGCCAAGCACTCTTATCAATCAGATAAGGAACTTCATGTTCGACAAGGTAATCGATTGTTACATGGAAATAATCTGCAAGTTGTTTTAATGTATTTATGTCTGGATCTGAAATTCCATTTTCGTAGTTTGATATGCTTTTTTGAGAAATGTTAACCTGTTTTGCGAGTTCTGTTTGTGATACTTTAAATTTTGCTCTTAATTCTCTAAGTTTCATTTTTTTTTGCCTCCTTTCTTGTTTATTTTTAGCTTATTTTTACTCTACAATAAATGCTACAGAAAAAAAAGTAAATTTTTAGTAAAAATTTACTCAATTTGATTGACTTATAGTAAGTTATTTTTTATAATGTGAATAGTTAGTAAAATATTACTAATTTAATAAGGGAGGTTTAAAATGATTTTACACATGGCGAAATTTTACATCGGAAGACGACAAGTAAGTTACAGTCGATTTATGCAAGAAATTAAATTTAAAGAAAGAATGGAGGAAAAGAGAAATGAAAAAGTATTTGGTTAAAACAAAAAATGCATGTTATGAATGTTCTGATTTGCAAACTATGCTTAAGAAGATTAGCGCTTTCAAAGTTGCTGGAATTGAATACCAAGTTATTGGAGTGTGATATGGGCGCAATAAAGGATTTGATATTAGAGTGTGATTCTCTTCGAAAATCAAATAAGAGATTGCTTAAAGAGAATGCACAGTTAAAAGAAAAGCTCTTAAAGATAGATTCTTCATTGCCTTATTAAAAGACTATGGTGGCGAAATTCTCAGACAAACGCGGGGTTAAGCACAGTTTTTGACATAACAAAGAAAAAAGCTTTTTTCATTATGCACACCTCCTACCCTGAACTGATTTTGTGCTGTCATTGTTCATCCTAAGGTTGAAGTCCTTAGGCCATAGTCCATTATTACTAAAAGTAAAAGTCGAGAACTAGATTACAAAAATTTAATTAAAAGGAAGTGGAGATTATTAAAGGTCGAAAGACAAAACCTTATTTTGTGTCATATTCACATAAATCAGGTTTTGGCAAAGAAAATGGTATTAAGTCTTTTGATACTTTTAGGGATGCTCAAAATTTTGCAGTTCAAATTGATAGAAAAAAGACTTATACTTTGAACTCTTGGGGAACAAAGAAAAAACATAAATAGTTATTTATGGCAAATAAAATTTTCGACGTCGGAAAAAAAATAAAAGACGTCTTTTCTTCTATAACTTAATAAACTGTAAGTCGAGGCAATGCGTCTTCGCACATAATCAATAGTTTAAGTTGATTTTGATTGCTGTGAAATTTAAAAAGATATTAATTATTAAAAATTTAAAAAATTAAAAGTGAGGAAATGAAAATGTTAGAAAATAAACCTATGCGTGAAGTTGGAATGATTATTTCAAAGAAATTTGTTAAAGCCAGAGAGGCTGGAGAAAGTTTTGATGGTTCAAGAAAGTGGGAAGCAAAGCCTGAAGAGTATTATTTAGATGTTGTTTCTTGTGATGAAGAAGATTTTGATAAAAACACAGGAATTTTAAACGGAACTCGTTTGAATTACAAAGTTGATAAAGAAATATATGATAAAGCTAAATTTGGTGATTGGGCAAAAGTCAAATATGTTTTGTCACAGTATGGTGATAAAGTCACTCCAAAAGCTGAGTCATGTGTTTTGATAGATAAAAAATAAATGGGAGAAAATAAATGGCTAGATATAATTATGGTTCACCAACATGGTTGAAAGTTATCGGTTATGTAATTTTGACAATATTTGTTCTTGCGTCACTTTTTTGCCTTGCGGTATTAATTTATGGCGGTTGTGAAGGAACAACTTTTGTTGAAACTTTGAAAGTTTGGTTCTCGCCAGATAAAGTGCAAGAAGGCACTGAAACTGTTAAGCAGACAACAACCATGTTGCATTTTATTAAGTAATTACAATAAATAAAGGGGTTTGGGGTCTTTCCCCTTTTCCCTTTATTTTTTATTAAAAGTCGAAAAAGGAAACATTTTTTATGATAAAAATAATATTTAAAATATTGATTTTAATAATATTGCTAGCAAGTTTTGGTTTATTCATAAAAGGTGTTATTTGAGGTTAAAATTATGAGTAAAGGAAAAATTGTTGGAATAATTGCGCTTGTTTTGGTTTTAACTCTCTGTCTTGGTGTCATTTTCTGGTATGCATATGTTGCAGTTTTTGGCAAAGAAAAATTTGTAACTAACACATTTTATGTTGGAGAGCTTGAAAATGCTTCTGGTGAAACTCGTAATATAATTGAAGTTCAATATAATCAGAATGCTGATGGCCAAGGTTTAGAGATGTTTGAAATCAAATTAAATGGTTTTACTGATGGTTCACAAACTGATTTTTATTCACAAGGGATTCAGTATGTTGCCAATTCTTCTACTGAAAAAATAGAATGGTTCAGTCTTCAAGACTATTCTGAAACAATAATTGGAATGGTTTCTGACCTTGATTTTTCAAGTCTAGATGAATTTATTTCCGTTGTAGAACAAACTGATTGGGTAACAACTCGCTTGTGGGAAACTGGAGCATGGCTTTGGCATAAAGAGTGGAATGCGCACTATATGGCGCCTGGTATTTTAGATGGCGCTTCAAGATATAATTATCAGCAATTTGATGATAATGGTGTAACAGGTTCTTCAAATCCATTAACTGCAGAATCATATATTGTAGCAACTTTTGGTAATGAAGAAAATCCTGTATATATTCAATTTAAAGGTGCCGATTATGTTAAAGCTTCCGATTTTTCAGGACCAGAAGAATTTGAAGAAGATAAAAATGCAGTTATAAGCTCAGGAAGAGATAATATATACAATAACTACACTATCGATTATTTAGCTTATATTTTATATGATCAAATTCAAGCCTTACCTGCTGGCACAAATGGTACATATGTTTTTGAATTTGCAGATATTTTTAACTATTATGGTTCTGAAGATGATATGACCGCTGGTGTTCAACTTAACCAAGAAGATAGTTTGAAAGTAAAACAAAATATGCGTTCATATTATTCAATTAAGGTTACTATTTCAGCAAATGGTGCAAAGAATGCTCAAGATAGCATGTTCGGTGTTCTTCATGGTAGTTCTACATATACTCTTGATGGTTCAAGTTCATCTTCTGGCGATTATTTTACTGGTCGACAATTAATAAATGTTGATATATATGATTTTGATTATGTAAAAGTTGTTGACAATCAATATGCCTTGAAACTTAAGGAAGAATTTAAAGATATATATTTGTCAAAATCAGATTCAATTATTTTGTCAATTTTTATTGATGAAACTGCCCTTTCTGAATTAGGAATGACTTTTGTTGGTTTTACTGCTGATTCTGGACTATCTGATTTTATGATACTTTCAATAGAAGGGTCTTCTGGACCTATTGAGCTGGAGGTGGCCTAATGTTATCCTTATTATTTGATACTCAATTTTGGTATGACGTTCTGCTTATTGTTTGTATTGTTGGGTTAATTATTCTTTGTGTAAAAGTTAAGGGCGCACGTGTCTTTGTATTTTCGCTTTTAGGTATCGGCCTTATCGGCATAACAGGCTACTGTGGTGTGGAATTAAACAAATATTACAATGCCGAGGGTGGAATTTATGGATACATTTCGGGATTAATAGTTCCAGAGCCAGAATTTGATACTGATAATAAATTTTCTATGACTTTAAACAATTTAGTTCTTCAACAAGAAACAAATGATAAATATTCAACAACAATTTATTTAGACAAATCAATCAAATTTGATAAAAATCAAAACTATGCCTTATTAGTCAATGGAAATTATTGCTCGGCGAAGATTTCTTCAGATTTCGTGCTTAGTAGTTATACATATACATTTTTAGATTCAGATTTAAATGAACTTATGAGTGATACTTTAAATTTTGAGTTTGCCTTTTATGAGAAAGGTGGAGAACTTAAGCTTTATACAGAAGGTGGCCAAAAAGCAGTAGATTACTGGAATAAATATTTTTCACGAAACACAATGGTGATTTCAGTTGAGCAAACTGATATTGTGATAGATAATTCTATTGAAGAAAGTAGTGGCGATGTGAGTGATTTTAGGATTGTTAACTACTATTATGAAGATGAACTTGTTTTGAAACAAGCGTATAAGGTTGGTTCTATAATTACTCCTCCTACTAGTGTTCCTGGTATGGAAACTGGCTTAGCTATTGAAAAATGGCTTACAATTGATGGTTTAGTTTTTGATTTTTCAACTAAAATTACTGAAGATTTAAATTTGTATGTTGGTGAAATTGAAGAGTCTTTGAACATTATTAAGTTTATTTCATCATCTGATGGTAGTATTGACAATCAAAATTCAGGAATAAAATTTAATGTGATAAGTAAAGATATAGGTTCTGTTACTGGAGAGAATACTTCAGAAATGACTATTCAAGCTAAGAGATACAATAGTATAGTTGTTGAGGCGAATATTCGCTATATGTTTGATTTTACTGATTTTGTTGATAGTCTTTATGTTTATGGTGATGATGGATATATTAAAGAGCAAATTAAGCTAATAAGCGCAGGTTCAAGATACCCTATGGACAGTGGTTTTAGTTATTTTGTTCAATTTGAAATTCCAAATATTAATCATGATGCAACAATTGTTTTAAAATCTGAACAAAAAGTATATGATTTAGCGCTTGGCTATTATGATTCAACAGATACGTATAGAACGATTGTCTTAAAAGATGTTTACACTTATGGTTGCACTTTGAATTTAAATACTTTGTTAAACACATCTCAAAAAGAGGCTTTAACTTCTGCTCGTTCTACTGGTGCGAAATTTAATGGTCTTTCTACTAGGCAGATTGACGGTCAAGGGGTAAAATTCTTTGATAGAAGTTTAAATAGTTTAAGACCTTTAACTTTAAATGCGCTTTCATTTAATGGCATCGATTATGATTGGGGTGATAATTTTAATGCAGATACCCAAACTTTTACAATTTATGCTGTTTATAACATTAATATATGAGGTGAGATAAATGAAGAAAATATTTTTTAGTGTATTTATATTAGCTATGACCTTATGTTTAGCATTTGGATCAGCTTATATAATTAAAGATTTTGATATTTTGTTTAATACTTCTCAGATTGAACAACCTACTCCTGATCCTCCAGGCGAGACTCCAGAAGAGCCAGAAGAGCCAGAAGAGCCAGAAGAGCCTGAGCAGAAAGTTGAAATTACAGATTGGACTTTTTATGGTAATTCTTTAGGGGTATATAAAGGTTCAGCAGATGTTATTGATAATATTCCAACAAGTTATTCTGTTGGAGAAACCGTAATTAAGACATACAATTGTTATTCTGAAGAAGATTTTTATTCATTAATAGGCGATGATATTAATGCGCTGTTACAAACTCCTCCTATTAAAGTGACATTTGAACGTTTAAACTTAATTAAAGAATATTTAAATTATGCGGAACTTGTTTATGATATAGAGATTTTAGCTTCTACTTATGATTTGAGTGATCTTTGTGTTTTCACAATTGAAGAATATCATACAACTTATTATGAAGGAAATGATTTTCAAGTCAATACAGTTGGAATGTCAACTTTTGCAAATACTACTGCAACAACAATAATTTTGCCAAAAGAATTTACAAATCTTGGGACAATAGGTCTTCCAGATAATGTTTTAAATTTTGTAATTAATAGCAATTCTCCAAATTTAGAGATTGTTGCTCGTGGGCCATATTGTAGATTTTTTGTTCCAGCAGAATTTTATGACTCTTATGTCTCTAGATTTGAAGCTAATGCTCCTTTATTTATAATTGAGGCTGATGTTGAACCTGAGCTTACATATTCATCATTTTCAGATTTTACAAGTTCGCCAGTTGAAGCTAGTCCTCAGTATTCGCATTTATTAGCTATAGAAAGCTATAAAGGCACAGAAACAAATGTTGTTGTTCCAGGCAAAAGTGATGAAAAATATATTTATGAAATTAGATCTTTTGAAACATCTACAGCGGTTGAAAGCATTGTCCTACCTAAACAAATTGACACTATAAGATTTGACGCTTTTAAAAATTTAACTTCACTTACTAGCTTGACTATTTATTGTCAAAAAGTTATTTATGCTGAAAAAGGATCTTCTATTGTTGAGCCTGAATTACCTTCTGCTTGTAATGTTTATGTACCATCAATTTTAGTAGATTATTACAAAGAGGCATGGCCAACTTTGGCAAATAGGATTTTTCCAATAGGCTATGAGGCTCCTGAAGAAATGCCTTTACCATATGTAATTGAAGATGGTGTTATAACTGCATATACTGGTTCTGAAACTGAGGTTGTGATTCCTGCAACTTATTCTCTTTCTTCTGCAGGACAGGCTGTTGAAGGTTCTGATTATACAATTACAGAGATTGGTGAAGAGGTATTTAAAAAATCAACTATTGAAACAATAGATATGTCAAATTCTTCAATTTTAAAATTAGGCAATTCTTGTTTTTATGGGGCATTGTCATTAAAAACTGTAATATTATCTAATTGTTTAACAACAATTGGTAATGGTTGTTTTTATGAAACTGCAATTGAAACAATAGATATGCCTGATTCTGTAGTAGAAATAGACGATTTTGCATTTTTCTGGTGTTCAGCTTTAAATTCTGTAACCTTATCAAATAGTTTGGAAAGTTTGCCTCGTTCATGTTTTGGTATGTGTTCTTCATTAACTACAATTGTATTACCTGAAATTATTAGCTCATTGGGAGAAGGTTGTTTTGCTACCTCATCGCTTTCTTCTATTAATTTCCCAGATGCTTTAACTGGTTTACCAACTAATTGTTTTAGTGCTTGTGATTTTGTTGAAATTGATTTATCTGATTCAAAAATTACTACTTTAGGTGAAAGTTGTTTTGCCAACAATGAACTTTTGACTAATATTATTTTAAATGATTCTATTACTGAATTGCCAAAAATGTGTTTTTATCGTTGTTCTGCTTTAAGCTCTTATGAAATTCCTTCAACTATAACTGCTTTCGGTGATCAGTGTTTTTCTGGTTGTTCATCTTTGAGTTCTATAATAATTCCTTCGTCTGTTCGTTCTTGGGGAAATTATGCTTTTGCTAATTGCAAATCTTTGTCTTATGTTGAGATATCATATAGACCTAGTCTTTTGCCAAGTCGTTTGTTTTCTTATTCTGTAAACACGGTTGTTTTTAATGATAATAGTTTTTATTATGATTTTTATCCTGATTATACTGATTATCAATTATTTAATAATCCTTCAGTTGTTAAATTTAAGTCATCAGTAGATAATGGTTCTAATTCTTGGCTTAATGAAAATTATATTAAAACTGTTGAGGGCGATTATAATGTTTATACTAGGATTGCGTAAATGATAACAATCATTTGTGGAATTCCTGGCGCTGGCAAAACATGCAAACTTACACACTTTATTGTTCAGAGAATGCTTGAAAATGGTCTTGAGGATTATTTAAATCTTAAGCGTGAAATTAATCAATTGTCTAAAGGTGGCTTTTCCAATTTGGAATTGCCACCCGAGAGGCATTTGTGTTATGCCGATTATACTGTTCGAGTAAATAATCGTTTGAAAGCTTATTATATTGATGGCTTCCAACTTGCCCTATCAAATCCATATTTTGAAACTGCAAACATACCGCCCTATTCAACTATATTCTTAGACGAAGCTCAAAAATATTACGATAGTCGCATGTCTAAGTATATTCGTGAAGAGGTTTACCGTTGGTTTCAATTACATAGACACAATGATTATAATGTATTTATGGCCTGTCAAAGATTAGGCAATATTGATTTAAATATTCGAAGTATTGCCGAGCGCTTTCTTGTCGTCGACAATCTTGTCGTGAAAGAAGACAATTACGGTCGTGTTGTTAAACTCAAATGGACGGCTAGAGAATTCTTTTCTTGTGACACAGCAGAGAGTTATATGCTTGCTCGAGAAAAGAAAGAAAATGTCGATATTGGAAAAGTCGTTGAATATGAGACAGATTTACCTATTTTTAATTACTATGACAGTAAAGGTTGCAGACCAGCATTTTATGCAGGAAAGTATAATCAAGGCTTTGATTATTTTACAGAAGATGGCTATCAATTTACACTTGAGAGCTATGTTGAATTTAATAACAAACATTATTTTGTTGCACCTCGTGGTTATTACAAGAATGCAGAATATGACAAACAAATTTTGAAAAATTTAGGAGCTGTTGTTTAATGGAAATTAGGGACTATAAAGATTTAACTGAATTTATTGCTGATGAACAAATAAAATTTCAAGAAAGTTTTGGAGCAACTAAGGTTTCGTCCAAAATGTTAAAATTTACTGAAGAGAATTTGATGAAATATGTTAAGCTTTATGACCGGCCTTTGTATCGACGTGAAAAAAGACAGTTGGCGTTGCAAGAGGCTATCGAAACAATGCCACATGGCTTTTTCTGGAAGATATTTCACTGGTCACTGTGGCAAAAGATAAAATCTTTACAAAATGCCGAGAAACAGAAAGCGAAAGTTATCAAGAAGAAAAAAGACAAACCTTCTGTGCAGTTTCCGGAGATTGTTAAGCCTGTATCACCTCCTCAAGAGTTTGACGAGAGTGAGGAAGAGTGATCAAGCCGTCATCATAAGCATGTGCGTCAAGTGGATTACTTGTTATCCACTTGTCCAGTCAATTGTGGATTAGTGGTAAACTTTTGCATTTGCTTGTTTTCTTTTCTTCAAAAAGTTTTCCACTCATCCACTGTTGACCGTAAGCATGCCGGTATTGTGGTAATGTGGTAAATTTGAAAAATTTTCCACATTT
>CALVNU010000019.1 GCA_944349915.1 uncultured Clostridia bacterium
ACAGACGAGAGTCAACAAGAACGGAATGCTCAAACATCGGGAAGGGAATTAAAAAAAGAAACAACAGACAAGAGTCAACAAGAACAGGACGGGGAGAACAACCAAGAGATTTCTGAGGATTATATAAACCAATTAAGGTCAGCAGCAGTGAATAGCGGAGCAGGCGTTATTGGAAGCAAATTTAATGAAACAGTTAGTGGTATTATTGATGATAAAATTGATGTAACAGCCAATGGAGAGCAAAAGAATGATGCAGATTCTCTATCATATGAAGGGAGAAATGTTTCTATTGTGGGAGAAAGCCTATCTAAATTTGAAGAAACCTTGCCTGAAAGATGAATGAAACTAAAAAAGGATAACTGTTTTTATGTTATCCTTTTTTGATTTTTTTATCAGTATAGTTTAAAAATTTTAAACCATTAAAATTGCAGACAAATTAGTTTTTTTCTCCGTCACCATACTCGTTTGTTTCGTTAGCGTTATCTATAATATCTTTTTTCCAAGCAACAATCAAACCTGCCAACTTTTCATCAATTTGATTAAGTTTGTTTTTATCTTGAATCCATGTGGCATTTTTTGATCGATAGTCTCCATTTACAGCAAAACAAGCAGCAATCTTTCTTATATCAATATCTTTAACTTTGGACATGGCGTCTTTAGATTGTTTCTTATATATATAGCCTTCAAGAATAACATTTTTATAATCTTCTAAAGACAAAGAAAACATATCCATTATTTTAATCATTGTTTTGCTGTTTTTACAGAACTCCATATTTTTAGAAAGAAATGTTAAAGCGGCATAAAATTCATCAGTCTCATTTGGCTTTTGTAAGTTTAATGTAAGCCCATAGCCTTGGCATGGTGGTGGGGGAGTCTTTTTCTGATCGGCAAGATAAAGGGCAAAAGCGTTGGTTGCTATAAGATTGTTGTGCCGTGTTGTCATCAATGATTTTGCTGTAGTGATAGGATCTAGAAAAAGTTTAAAATTCTCAAAAGTTATATCTTCAATTTTTAAGTTCTTAAAATCTATTGCCATAATTCCTCCATTTTGCAGTTTTTGCTTTTTCATCTACATTTTAGCACACTTTTTTTTGTTTGTAAATAGGTTTTGTATAAAAATTTTCGCTTTTCACATGATATTTTTATGAAAAATAGTGTTGGAAAAGGTGCAATACTGCTTATTTTGAGTGGTTTTGTATGTAAAATTTTTGGTGCATTTTTTCGTCTTCCGTTAACCAATATCCTTGGCATTGAAGGTATTGGTGTTTTTCAAATGGTTATGTCTATTTATTCGCTTGCCTTGATTTTGGTTACAGGCGGTGTTGCCAGTTCTCTTTCCAAACTTGTTTCTTCTGCGCGTGCAAAAGGAGATGTTGGCAAAATTAACGGCTATTTTCGCTTGGCTCTTCTTTTTTCTGCTGGCTTAAGTCTTGTTTTAGGGCTTGTTTTTGCTTTCTTTTCAAAGCAAATATCTTCTGTTCAAGGCGCTGTTGAGGGCAGTTATAGTTATATGTTACTCGCATTTTTGTTACCATTGGGCGCGCTTATTGGTGTTTATCGTGGCATTATTCAAGGATATGAGAATATGGTTCCTACCGCCGTTAGTCAAATTATAGAGCAGGCAATCAAGTTTGCGCTTGGGCTGTTTTTTGCCAAACTGCTGGTAACAAACAATCTGTCAAGCGGTGTTTTTGGAGCCTTTTTGGGTATAACGGCTGGGGAGTTATTGGCTTTTTTGTATCTCGGAATTGTTATGATTTTAAAGTATAAAGTCAAAGCAGAACGCATGCCAGTCGCTCACGATTTTTTTAAGGCGGTTTTGCCACTAACAGCAGGAGGTGCAATAATTCCCTTCTCTCATGCAATTGACTCTCTCTTTGTGGTTTCGCTTTTGGTTAAGGCGGGATTGGAGCAAACGGTGGCAACAACGCTTTATGGGTTACAAACAGGCGTTGTTGGAGCACTGTTAAATTTTCCACTCATCATTTCGCTTTCGGTGGGGACTAGCCTTTTGCCAAAGGTTAGTTATCTTACAAGCAGGGGCGACAGCGTAGGGCAGAAGGCAATCATCTCTAAAAGTTTTTCTTTGCTATGGCTGGCTCTTTTGCCGTTGGTTTTTGGCATTATGTCTATAGCAGAATTTATTTATCCATTTTTATATCCAAACCTAATGACAGGCTATTTAGATTATGCTGTCAAACTTACCTTTATTGGCGCAGTTTCTGTTATTTTGACGGCAATCATGCAATTTTTGCTTTCGCTTTTACAGGCAAAAGGTAAATATCTTTTTTCAATGATTGCAATGCTTTTTGCAAGCGCAATAAAAATTTTTCTAGTTTTTACATTGACAGTGCAAAAAAATGTCAATATTTTTGCCATTCCGCTATCCAACATATTTTTGGCAGGCACATTTGCTATTCTTGCAATTATAAAACTTAAAGGGTTGCTACATTTGCCACTGTTTAACTTTTTTCTTCCACTTTTGTCTGCATTTATAATGTTTATGATTGTAAAAATTCTTTTAACTCTTTTTAATAATGTATGGGGACTTATCTTTGCCGTTGTAGTGGGCGCGGTTGTATATCTTGCTCTTTCAAGTCCGCTTATTATAGAATTTTTTAAAGGGCTATTGAAAAATAAAAGACAAAAAGAAGAAACAAAATAACCTTTCCAGCGCAAAATCAACAAATCGTTTTGATTTGCAAAATTTTCTTGGTAAAATATATATATGAAAATTGGGGACATTGTTTTTGATAACAATCTTTTTTTAGCCCCCATGGCTGGCGTTAGCGATGTGGGTTTTAGAACTGTTTGTGCGGAGTTTGGGGCGGAAGGCTGTTATAGCGAAATGCTTTCTGCAAGGGCTATGCTATACAATCCTAGCAAAACAGTTATGATGACGATAACTTCAAACAAAGAAAAGGTTAAAATTGCTCAAATTTTTGGACATGAGCCAGATGTTATGGTTAAAGCAATACAAAACCCACTTCTTGACAAGTATGACATAATAGATATCAACATGGGTTGTCCTGCGCCTAAAATTGTCAAAAATGGAGAAGGCTCGGCGCTTATGGATAACATTTTGTTGGCAAAAAAAATAATCGAAAGTTGCGTCAAAGCCACCAAAAGACCTGTGAGTGTTAAGTTTCGCCTAGGCAAAGACTGCGATAAAAGCCTAGAGTTTGGACGAATGTGCCAAGAGGCAGGAGCAAAGTATGTTACACTTCACGCTAGAACGGTGGTTCAAGGTTATAGTGGACAAGCAAATTATGACTCTATTGCTTCTCTTGCCACCACATTAAAAATTCCCGTGGTTGGCAACGGAGATGTTTGCGACAGGCAGAGTTATCAAAGAATGTTATCTACAGGGGCAAGTGGTGTGATGATTGGAAGAGGGGCGCAGGGCAAGCCTTGGGTATTTCAAGAAATTTTAGGTGAGCCATTTACCGGAGATAAAATTGAGGTTGTAAAAAAGCATTTGTCTATATTGAGAAAATACTATGATGAAAAATGGTTGACACTTTATATGCGAAAACATTTGTTGTGGTACAGCATGGGTAGCAGGGGCGGTGCGCAAGAGCGGACAAAAATTGCAACAAGCCAAAATCTTGATGAAAGTTTGCAAATTTTGAAAGAACTGTTAAAATGATTTGGAAAAAGCAAAGAAAAAGTGTAAAATATTCTAAAAGGGGTCGCTATGAAACGAACTGTTAAAGATTTGATAAATTTGGAAGGCAAGGTGGTGCTGTTAAGGGTTGACTTTAATGTTCCTCTTGATGACGGCGGAAAGATTTTGGACACCACAAGAATCAAACAATCACTTCCAACTATAAAATATCTTATTAAGCAAAAGGCAAAGGTTGTTTTGATTTCTCACCTTGGCAGACCGCAGGGCTTTGAAATAAGAAAATCACTTTGGCCTATTGCTCTTATTTTGATTAATGCTTTGCCAACAAGTGTGCACTTTATCAATAAGGTTTATGGCGAGGATGTAAAAAAGAGAATTGACGAAATAGGCAACGGAGAAGTGCTTTTGCTGGAAAATGTTAGATTTTATAAAGAAGAAGTTGAATGCGATATGGAATTTGCAAAAAAGATTGCCTCTCTTGGTGACTATTTTGTAAATGATGCTTTTGGTGTTGCGCATAGAAAACATGCAACAACCTATGGACTTGCAAGATTGATGCCAAACGCTATTGGAATGTTGATGGAAAAGGAAGTACAAGCACTTTCGGAAGCGGTTGAAAATCCAAAACATCCATTTGTGTTTGTTATTGGTGGGGCAAAGGTTGAAGGAAAAATCAACTTGATTTTAAAACTTCTAGACTCCGCCGATTCTATCATTATTGGTGGAGCAATGGCTTACACTTTCTTGGTTGCGTCGGGTGTTGCAGTTGGTGAGTCAAAAGTTTATGACGAGAGTGTTGCTTATGCTCGCGATATTTTGAATATAGCCAAAGAAAGAGGCAAAAAAATAATTCTGCCTGTTGACCATGTTTGTATTCACGCAAACGCAAAACGCAAAAAGGTTGTTGTGGCAAGTGAAATTGTTGATGATATGGTTGGATATGATATTGGTCCAAAAACAATAGAACTGTTTAAAGAAGAAATCCAGCATGCGCAACAAATACTTTGGAATGGACCGCTTGGAAAATATGAAGAAGCAAAATTTGCAAAAGGCACTATTGAAATTGCAAAAGCAATTGCAAATTCAAATGCTTATTCAATTGTAGGCGGTGGAGATAGTGTTAGCGCAATCAAAATGGCAAAGGTGGAAAAGAAAATCAACCTTATTTCAACAGGCGGTGGCGCAACGCTTAAATTTATTGAACAAGGCTCACTGCCTTGCATTGATGTTATTCAAGACAGAATAGAAATTTAGAGGTAAAATTATGGCAAAAATTGTTATAGCAAATTTTAAAATGAATAAAACAGAACTTGAAACAAAAGACTATTTGATAAGTTTTTTGTCAAAGTATGAAGATTATAAAGCAAATCTCATATTGGCATTGCCATACACTTCACTTGCGCTTGCAAAATTTATGCTGGAAGGCAGAGATATCAAAATTAGCGCGCAAAACTTGAGCGAAGATGATGAAAAAGGCGCAACCGGTGAAATTAGTGGTAGAATGCTTGTTGGCGCTGGTGCAAGTTATGTTATTGTTGGGCATAGTGAACGAAGGGTTAAGTTTAAAGAAAACAACAAAGTTATAAATCAAAAAATAAAAAATGGACTTAAAAATCGCCTTTCAATCATTTTGTGTGTTGGTGAAAGTTTGGCAGACAAAAACACCATGAAAACGCTTGCAACCCTTAAAGTCCAAATTGAAGAAGCCTTGAAAGGACTTTATGAAAACGAACTAGAAAACATCATTATTGCTTATGAACCTGTTTGGGCTATTGGTTCTGGAAAAACTCCAGCGCCAAAAGATATCGAACTTGCAGTAAAATCAATAAGAAAAGTTATCGAAGAAGATTTCTCTACTAAAGCAAGTGAGCAAATTAGGGTTGTTTATGGTGGGTCAATCAATCCAAAAAATGTGCAAAAATTTATCAATATTCCATCATTAAACGGCATCTTGGTGGGTTCGGCAAGTTTAGATTCAAATGCGTTTATGCAAATTATCAATGCATGTGTTTAAAATGAAAAATTTGTTGACAATTTGACTATTTTAGTTAAAATATCTCTAGGAGAAACATGGAACATTTAGCATTATACAGAAAATATAGACCAAAAACCTTTGATGAGGTTGTTGGACAGGAGCATATCACAAAAGCACTTGCTCATCAAGTGGAAAGTGGAAAACTTGCTCATGCCTATCTTTTTACAGGCTCGCGTGGAATAGGAAAAACATCGGTTGCAAGAATTCTTGCCAAGGCGGTCAACTGTGAAAACAACAAAAACGGCTCGCCTTGCGGGGAATGCCCTGCTTGTAAAAGGTTGGAACAGGAAAATGATATCAATATTATTGAAATAGACGCTGCATCAAACAACCGCGTTGATGATGTTAGAGAGTTAAGAGAAAAAGTTAAATTTTTGCCGATAAACGCAAAATATAAAGTGTATATCATCGACGAAGTGCACATGCTTTCGGACAGTGCTTTCAATGCACTTTTAAAAACGCTTGAAGAACCACCTGCTCATGTTATTTTTATTTTGGCAACAACAGAAGTCCACAAACTTCCAGCAACCATTTTGTCTAGATGTATAAGATTTGACTTTAGATTGCTTTCTATTGACAAACTCACTCAAATATTGATGAATGTGCTTTCTCAAGAAGGCATAAAATATGAAAATGAAGCGCTCAAACTTATTGCTCAAGCAGGGGAAGGCTCGGTGCGAGACACTTTGTCAATTGCAGATTGCATTGTGGCGTATAGTGATGGACAGATAACGAAAGACGATGTTTTGAAGGTTCTTGGAACAACGGATTATGACCTGCTTTTAAATTTCTTTGACCTTTTAAAAGACAAAAACATTGGTGGTATGCTTGAGGCGGTTGACAATCTTGACCAAAATGGAAAAAATATTTCTGTTTTTGTCAAAGACCTTGCAAAACATGCCAGAGATTTGTTGATTTGCGCCACAACAAAGGACCCAAATTCTATCCTCTCGCTCCCTCAAGATGTTTTTGAAAAATATATGGTGCAGTCTAAATCAATTGACGAAAACAGGTTGTTAAACTTTAAGCAGGCGTTTGCGGGGGCAGAAAATGAACTGCGCTACACACTTTCTCCAAGATTGCTACTTGAAAGTTTGTCGATTTCGGCAATGTTAGGTCAAGATGTAAAAAAAAACTAAATAACAGTGTAAATCAAAATTTAAGTGTTAAAAATGTGTGGGGCAAAGTTGTTCTGTTTTTAAAAGAACATAGACAGGTCGCTTTGCATGTTGCCTGCGGAGATATAACGGAGGTTGCCATTGAAGGTGATCGGCTGGTTGTTGATGTGGGGGAAGGAATGCTGGCGGAAATTCTTAAAGACGGCAGACGAGAAATTGAGAATGCACTGCGCTGGCAGGGGCTTGATTTAAAACTTGAGGTCAATCTTAAAGAATCTAAAGACCTGCCACAACAAGAAGATATAAACAAATTAAAAAAATTATTAGGCAAAAAGTTGTCAATAATAGGAGGTTAATTTTATGGCATATGGTGGATTTGGTGGTTTTGGCGGAGGAAATATTCAACAGCTTATGCGCCAAGCACAAAAAATGCAAGAAGATATGAACAAGGCAAAGCAAGAACTTGAAGAAAGTGAATTTTCTTCTTCTGTAGGTGGCGGAATGGTTGAAGTTGTCATGAAGGGCGACAAAACTATGAAGTCAATCAAAATCAAGCAAGAAGTGGTTGACCCAGATGATGTTGAAATGCTGGAAGATTTGGTTGTTAGTGCAGTAAACGATTGCCTTGGGCAGATTGCAAGAAAAGAGAAGGAACTTTTGCCTTCAATTCCAGGAATGTGATATGCAGGAAGAAATTATAGAAAACCTTATCGAACAGTTTCGAACTTTGCCAGGCGTTGGTTACAAAACAGCACAGCGCTATGCCTATTCTGTTATAGAAGGCACAAAAGAGCGGGCAGAGCGTTTTTCGCAAGCAATCAAAGAAGCAAAAGAAAAAATAGGTTTTTGCAAAATATGTGGCAATTTTACAGATAAAGAAATTTGCCCAATTTGTCAAAAAAGAAACAGAAAAATTGTTTGTGTAGTCAAAGACCCAAAGGACATTTTGGCTATGGAAAAAGTCAAAAATTATGAAGGCGTCTATCATGTTTTGTTTGGCACAATAAGTCCGCTTGAGCATCGTGGGCCAGACCAAATAAAAATAAAAGAACTGCTTGCAAGAGTTCAACAGGACCAAGTTGAAGAGGTTATTGTTGCAACAAATCCCGATGTTGAGGGTGAGGCAACTGCAATGTACATTGCAAAAATTTTAAATCCTTTAGGTGTCAAGGTTACAAGGCTTGCGCAAGGAATTGCTATGGGGAGCGACCTTGAATACGCAGACGAAATCACGCTTGCAAAAGCACTTGAAGCAAGGCGAGAGATAAAGTAGGAGAAAGATGGTAAGAAAAGAAATAGAAAACTTGTTAAATGTGGCACTAAAAAAACTGGGCATAAATGGGAAGGCCTTAGTTTCTTTTTCTTCGTTGCCAGAACTTTGTGATTATCAATCAAACTCAATTTTTTCGCTTGCCAAACAAAATGGCAAAAATCCAATAGAACTTGCAAATCAAATCTTAAACAATCTCGACCATTCTCTATATTTTAACTTTGAAGTGGCAAAGCCTGCTTTTATCAATATCAAACTCACGCAAGAGGGTTACAATCATTTTGCACAAATTTTGTTTGAAGACTCAAGATGTGGAGTGGCAAAAATTAGCAACCAAAAGGTGCTACTTGACTATGGTGGCGCAAATGTTGCAAAAGCCTTGCATGTTGGGCACTTAAGGTCGCCTATAATTGGAGAGGCGCTCAAGCGTCTTTATAGTTTTTTAGGCGAACAGGTTATTAGCGATGTTCACCTTGGCGATTGGGGGCTTCAAATGGGGCTAACAGAACTTCAACTTTATCAAGATGGCAAACTGGACTATTATTTTACCGGGGACGGAGAAGAACCGGTCTTGACGCTTGAAATGTTGAATACTGCATATCCAAAAGCCAGCGCTCGTAAAAATGAAGATGAAAATTTTAAAAAAATGGCGGATGAGTGGACGCTTAAAATTCAAAATAAAGAGCAACCATATTTTAAAATATATCAAAAAATTCGAGAAGTGTCTGTCAAGGAAATCAAGAAGCACTATAGCGAACTTGGTGCAGAGTTTGATTTGTGGCTTGGAGAAAGTGATGCGGACGAATATATTGACAAAGCGCTTGACATTATTGACAAAAAGGGGTTGTCATACATAAGTGATGGCGCGGTTGTTGTTGATGTTGCAGAAGAAGGGGAAAATATTCCTATTCCCAAAAAGAGCCCAGACGAAATTCAACGATACAAAAATCCAATGCCACCAGCCATACTTAAAAAATATAATGGTGGAGTGCTTTACGCAACAACGGACATCGCCACAATATTAATGCGTAACACAGAAATCAAGGGGTTAAACCGAATTGAATATATTGTTGACGCAAGACAAAAAAATCACTTTATACAGGTTTTTAGAGTGTGCAAAAAGGCAGGGATAAGTCCAAAAGACCAAGTGCTGTTGCATATCGGCTATGGCACAATGAACGGGAGCGATGGCAAGCCCTTCAAAACCCGCTCTGGTGATACTATAAAACTTGAAGATATCATTCAAATGCTTATTGACAAAGCGAGTGAAAAATTAAAAAGCAATGGTGTCCAGTTTGACCGCAAACTTGCCCTCCAAATTGGCGTTGCGGCTATGAAGTTTGGCGATTTGTCCAACAATGTTGGCAAAGATTATGTGTTCGACCTCGACAAATTTCTTTCATTTGAAGGCAAAACTGGTCCATATCTTCAATACACTGTTTGCCGAATAAATTCAATATTAAACAAAACAACAGACAAAGGCGGAAAAATTGATATTGAATGTGAAGAAGAACAACAAATAATCAAAAACATCTTAAAACTCAACTCTTCCTATGAAATTGCATATAAAGAAAAAAGCCTAAACAGCCTTTGCCTTGCAACTTATGACCTTGCAGCATCGTTTTCAACATTCTATAACAACCATAAAATTCTAACAGAAAAAGATTCAAACAAGCGCAACAGTTATATATCTCTTCTAAAACTTGTAAAAAAAGCGCTAACCCAAGCACTGTCAACACTTGCAATTGATGTGCCAGAAAAAATGTAAAAAATTTTTAAAAACCTATTTACAAAACAAAAAAAGTGTGCTATTATAAAGCCAGATAAGGAGGACTACACTATGCCAGAACTTAGAGTTAAAATTGACTTACCAGAGATTATCGCAAACAGAGGAAATATTTCAACAAAAGCAAAAACTGCAAAAGTTTCGAAATGCACGAGTTTTGAAAAATAACTTCGTGGCTTTTATAGCATACCCAAAACAGGCTTGTTTTTAGCCTGTTTTTTTATTACAGCACCTTGATAAAAAAGTTTGTATAAAACATTAAAAAAGTTTGTAGAATATTGATAAAATGTATATAATAAAGATAAAGAAAGTCTAAAACCAGCAAAATTTGACACAAGGCTCTAAAAAAGTAAAACAACAAAAAGTTTAAAACCAACTCATGTTGAAAAAATGTAAGTTGGAAAATACAAAAACCAACTCATGTTGAAAAAAA
>CALVNU010000020.1 GCA_944349915.1 uncultured Clostridia bacterium
CGTGTGCTCTTCCGATCTCACCAGGGGGAATGATAGACTTTGATTCTGTATCCATATAACTTGCACATTCACATAGCGCTTTAACTTCTTGTTTTTTAAGATATTCAAGTCCCACCCTTTCAAGAATAAGGTCTTTGTCTTGAATGTGATAGGCAACAAGTTCTTCGCAAGAAGAGAAATGCATTTGCAGTTTTGATGAAAGTTCTTCAGCAACAGCACTGCAAAAGTCTTTTTCAAGACTCACCAATAATATGTTGGTACAACTTTGAGGAGTTTTCATAAGAATATATTAACATAAAATGAAATAATTACAAAGTTTTTTAATCGTTTTTACAAAATAAGTTTATTTCTTGCTTTTAGGCAACTTTATTCCCCAAATTAGTATCAAAAGCACACCTGCAACCACCAAAACAATGGTAAAATCTATAGGTGAAGTTGAAACAAAGAATGTTTGCAAAGAGCCACCAGTCAAACCAATCGCAAAACTGCCATTATTGCTTGTTGTTAAAATGGTGCAATTGCAATCGTTAAGTCTGTTTACAACTTCAGCGCTTGGGTGTCCATAACTGTTATCTTTCCCAACACTAATGCAGGCGATGCTGGGAGTTGTTGCTTGTAAAAATTCTTGAGAAGTCCCCGATGATGAACCATGATGAGAAACTTTTAATACATCAATATCAAGGTCTGCGCCACTATCAAGCAACTCTTGTTCAACCAGACTTTCTGCATCTCCAGTAAAGAGAAAACTTTTGCCTTGATATGAAATTTTTATCACTGCACTGTAGTTGTTTGTATTTGAGTAATTTTCACTTATAGGCGCCAAAAATTCAACATTTGCTCCACCTTCATTAAAGGATATACCACTTTCAGAAAAATACATCTCCACTTGATTGTCATACAGAGCAGTCAAGGCCTTGTCATAGGTTTGAGAAGTTGAAACTTTGTAACTGTTTTGATACATACCTTCTTCGGAAGCAGAAAAATATTTTGGACGATAAACCACCACAACATCAAAATTTTCAGCAACCGCTTGTGCGCCTCCAACATGGTCGGCATCTGGATGAGTCAGCACGAGATAGTCAATTTTGTTAAGTTTATGTAATTCAAGATATTCATCAAGATAATTTACTAAGGTATTTTGCTCCGGACTATCGCCAGTATCTATCAACATAAGTTTATCATTTGGAAAGCGAATGAGCGAGGCATCGCCCTGCCCAATATCAATAAAATTAACTTCCAAATCACAATCTTTGCTTTCTGTTACAATGCTTGGCGGTATAAAATATGTAAGCCCATCAAACAAAAAGAAAATCAACAAAAACGCAAGCACGACAATGGCAGACAAAATCGCCCTAATCAAAATTTGTACTTTGTTGTTTTTAATATAATTAACATTTTTCTTAATATTTTTAACTTTCATCTTACAAAAATAATATCATCAGGAAGAACTTTAATTTTTTTACGCGGTTTGCTTTTAAAAAGTTCCAAAATTTTTGGCATAGCATCAATTGTGGCTTTATAGCCTTCTTCAATCATATCATCTAGGCCTTCGGTGCTTGTAGATTTAAAGCGCTTTGTTTCTGGTCCAACAACCACATCGGCGTTAACATAACCTCGAATTGCATTACTTTTCATAAGAATTCTTATTGAGCATGAAATCACATCTAAAAATTTTGTACTATTCGTGCCATAAAGGCGAGATTTATTTACATCAATTGCTACAACATAATCACAGCCAAAATATTTAGGAATATCTGCAGGAATAGTGTTCTGCAATCCACCGTCTGCCAAAATCATATCATTATATTCAACTGGTTGAAAAACTGCAGGCACTGCACAACTTCCACATACAGCGCTAGCAAGGTTACCCTTTCTAAAGCAGACCTCTTTTGCAGATTTTAAGTCAACAGCAACTGCCGCAAAAGGAATTTGACAGTCTTCAATGTTTGTGTCTCCCAAATTTTTTCTAATAATTTCCGCCAAACTATCTAGTTTTGAAGCGGTAAAAGGAATAACACTTTTTCTTATATCTTTAACTCGAACATTTTTGGCAATATCGTACATTTGTTTAAAATTATATCCGTTTGCATAGAAGGCACCAACCAAACTGCCGGCACTTGTTCCAGCAACAAAATCAAATTTAACCCCAAATTGTTCAAAAGCCTTAATTGCTCCCAAATGGGCAAATCCTCTTGCTCCGCCACCACCAAAAGCGATGCCCACTTTTACATTGCGTTTTTTAAAAATCATTTGTTAACCTCTTTGAATAATTATATCACCTTTAATAGCAAAATCAAAACAATAAAGTTGATTATTTTGCTTTTAAAGTCTAAATTTCTAATATAAAATACAAAAATAACTTGCTTTTTTATAATTTTTTTGGTAATATATAAATGCTTTAATGTGGCCTCTTGGTCAAGAGGTTAAGACGCCGCCCTCTCACGGCGGAATCAGGGGTTCGATTCCCCTAGAGGCTACCAAAAATATAGGGCAGGGAGAAAATTCTCTGCTTTTTTAATAACCTTTTTAAGATAAAGGGAATCGAACCCCATCTATTAAGGGCTCCCGAAAATCGGCGATTTTTGGGAAGAGGAGCAAACAAGCGAAAGGGCATAAGTTTCGCACAGAAACTATGCAAGAGCGAAGTTTGTGACGAGATTCCCCTAGAGGCTACCAATGGGATAGAGACCTTTTAGAAAAAATTTTATTAAAATAATTGCTTTTATATTATCATTACTATACTTTTTAATAAAGATTTGGTAGTTAAAAAATAGCAAGAGTTTTTCTCCTGCTTTTTAATTCCTCCTGTCCAAAAACAAGTGATGCAATGCTTGCAAAATGTCAAAGGAGTTTGGTTTTCTAAATGACCGTTCTTTGTATTTTGCAGTAAACACAACAAAAAAATTATTTTTTCTGTCGCACTCCTATAAATTACAAGAGCATAAAGTCATATTTTAATCAGATTTATCAAATTTGGTTTGCATAATTATTACAATGTCAACTATGAAAACTATCAAATTTTATTTTAAAAACAACAAAAAAACGGAGAAATATCTCCGTTATTTTTTTATGAATGATTATTTTAAGCAATAACTCCGCTTGCACTATCTTCTTTATCCTCAACTACAACAGGCATAACTGAACGATATTGTTTGATACCAGTTCCTGCAGGAATAAGTTTTCCAATAATAACATTCTCTTTAAGTCCCAAAAGTTTGTCAACTTTGCCTTTAACTGCAGCATCAGTAAGAGTTCTTGAAGTCTCTTGGAAGGAAGCAGCAGAAAGGAAACTTTCTGTTGAAAGAGATGCCTTTGTAATACCAAGCAAAATTCGTTTAACAGTTGCAGGCACACCGCCCTCTTGAAGAACGCGTTCGTTTTCTTCGTCACAACGATAAACATCAACAATTTCCCCAGGAAGAAGAGAAGTGTCTCCAGCAGATTCAACTTTAACTTTTTTAAGCATTTGTCTAATAATGATTTCAACATGTTTATCATTAACGGCAACGCCTTGTCCGCGATATGTTGCAATAACTTGACTAAGCAAATAATCTTCAAGCCCTTTAACACCCTTCATTCTCAAAAGGTCAGCAGGATTGATTGCACCAGCAGTAAGTTGCGTTCCTATTTCCACGGTTTCACCATTTTTTACAAGAACAACTGCAGGTTTTTTAACTTCATAATCAACATCACCTTCACGAGAAGCAACTGTGAAGTAGAAATATTTTGCATCTTGCTTGATTGTAACCTTTCCAGCAACTTCGCTTAGCAAGCACTCACCTTTTGGTTTTCTTGCTTCAAAAATTTCTTCAACACGAGGAAGACCTTGAGTAATATCAAGCGCAGAAGCAACACCGCCAGATTGGAAAGTTCTCATTGTAAGTTGTGTTCCAGGTTCGCCAATAGATTGAGCAGCGATAATTCCAACTGCTTCACCAACGGTAACCAAATCTTTACCACTCAAATCACGGCCATAACATTTTGCACAAACGCCATGTTTGCAACGGCAAGTAAGGTTTGACCTAATTTGAACTTTCTTTATGCCAGCATTTTGAATTTCTTCTGCTTGTTTGCGAGAAATCATTTGATTTGCTTGAACAATAACTTCTCCAGTAGCAGGATTTACAACATCATCAACGGCAACTCTGCCATAAATGCGTTCCATCAAAGTTTCTTGAACAGTTCCGTCAACAACAAGGTCGCTTACATAAACGCCCTTAACCTTTTCTCCTAAATCTGCAAAGCAGTCTTCGGTTGTAATCACAACATCTTGAGAAATATCAACAAGTCTTCTTGTCAAATAACCAGAGTCTGCAGTTTTAAGAGCGGTATCGGTAAGACCTTTTCTAATACCACGAGCAGAAAGGAAATATTCAATAGGAGAAAGCCCATTTCTAAATGATGATTTGATTGGAATATCAATTTTTTCACCAGAAGCGGTTGTTTTAATACCAACCATACCGCAGATAGAGTTGATTTGGTCGCGAGAACCACGAGTTCCAGAAATGCACATAAACTTAAACGCACTTTGGTCATCAAGATAACTAAAAACTTCTTTTTCAACTTTACTCTTTGCTTGCTCCCAAATATTTATATTGGAAATCAACTTTTCATCCAAAGTAATAAAACCACGGCGAAGAAGTTTTTCATTTTCAAGCACTTGTTCTTCTGCTTCTTTTATAATTTCTTTCTTTGCAGGTGGTTCTTCAATATCAAATGCGTTTACGGTGATTGCAGAAAGAGTTGAATATTTATATCCTAAAGCCTTTACTTTGTCAACAAGAATAGAGCATTGTGTTGTTCCCAGTTTTTCATATGCCTTTGCAAACATGTTTGCAAGGTCTTTCTTATACATAACTTTGTTGAATTCAAGTTCGCAATAATTTTCTTCTTTGCTTCTGTCAACATAACCAAGATTTTGTGGAACATTATCATTAAAGATAAGTCTTCCAACAGAAGTATCAACAATTTTTGAATATTGTTTTCCATCAACTGTTGCAGTAAGTCTAACTTTGATTGGCGCTTGAATGTGAGTGTTGCCAGTTTGATAAGATATAACAGCCTCTTCTTTTGAAGAGAAAATTGCGCCCTCACCTTTTGCGCCAGGTTTTAAGGTTGTGATATAAGCGCATCCCAAAATAATATCTTGAGAAGGTGTGATAATAGGTTCACCATCAGAAAGTTTAAGCAAGTTGTTTGATGCAAGCATAAGAGTTCTAGCCTCTGCCCTTGCATCAAGAGAAAGAGGAACATGCACAGCCATTTGGTCCCCGTCAAAGTCGGCGTTAAACGCTGTACAAACAGATGGGTGCAACTTGATTGCCCTTCCTTCAACAAGCACTGGTTCAAAAGCCTGCACCGACAATCTGTGAAGTGTAGGCGCACGGTTCAAGAACACTGGATGGTCTTTAATAACATCGTCCAAAATATCCCAAACAACAGGTTTTTCTTTATCAATCATGCGTTTTGCTGCTTTGATATTGTGTGATTTGTTTAAAGAAACAAGTTTGTGGATAATGAAAGGTTTAAACAATTCAAGGGCCATTTCTTTAGGCAGTCCGCATTGATACATTTTAAGTTCAGGTCCAACAACGATAACAGAACGCCCAGAATAGTCAACGCGTTTGCCAAGAAGGTTCAAACGGAAGCGTCCTTGTTTTCCGCCAAGCATTGCGGTCAAAGATTTAAGGTCGCGTTGTTTTGAAGATTGAACGGCTTTACCGCGTTTACCATTATCAATAAGGTTGTCAACCGCTTCTTGAAGCATACGCTTTTCATTTCTAATAATAACATCAGGAGCGCCAAGTTCAACAAGTTTTTTAAGACGATTGTTTCTGTTGATAACTCGTCTATAAAGGTCGTTAAGGTCGCTGGTTGCATACCGTCCCCCATCCAATGGAACCATAGGTCTAAGGTCTGGAGGAAGAACTGGAATAACATCAAGCACCATCCAAGTTGGATTGTTTCCGCTTTTGATAAAGGACTCGATAACATCAAGTTTTTTCATAGCCTTGATTTTTCTTTGTCCTTTCAAAGTCAAAAGTGCTTCTTTAAGATTTTTAGATTCTTTTTCAAGGTCAACTTCGCTTAAAAGTTGTTTGATTGCTTCAGCGCCCATGCCAACTTTAAAGGCGTCAGCGCCATATTTATCGCAAGCCTCATGATATTCCTTATCAGTGATAACTTGTTTATAAACAAAGTCTGTATTTTTTGGGTCAAGCACAACATAGCCTGCATAATAAACAACTTGTTCCAATGCTTTTGGAGTCATCTCAAGAATAGTTCCGATTTTGGAAGGAATATTTCTAAAAAACCAAATATGAGTGCAAGGAGCAGCAAGTTCGATATGTCCCATTCTTTCTCTTCTTACTTTTGCTCTTGTAACTTCAACACCACATTTGTCGCAGATAACACCTTTATAGCGCACTCTTTTATATTTTCCGCAATGACATTCCCAGTCTTTTCTAGGTCCAAAGATTTTTTCGCAGAAAAGACCATCACGCTCAGGTTTTTGAGTGCGGTAGTTGATAGTTTCAGGCTTAGTTACTTCACCGTGAGACCATTCACGGATTTTCTCTGGTGAAGCAATGCCAATTTGTATGGCGTCAAAATTGTTAAGTTCAAACATAACTAATCCCCTTTTAATTATTCATCAAAATCGCCAAAATCATCGAACAAGTCAAGGTTGTCAAGCGAATCATTTTTGGTGCTTTCTTCAAAAACTTCTTGAAGTTCTTTTTCGCTCTGCTCGCTTTCGCTAGGAAGAACATCGTCAACATCAAGAATTTCTTTGTTAAGGTCTTTTTCAGTGTCTTGTGCAAGTGGTGAAACATCTTGCTCATCTTGACTAAGTTCTGCAAGAGAGATTTCTCGGTTGCCTTCAGTCAAAATCTTAACATCAAGGCCAAGAGCCTGCAGTTCTTTTACAAGCACCTTGAAGGATTCTGGAATGCCAGGCTCAGCAATAGGAAGACCTTTGATAATAGACTCATAAGTTTTAAGTCTGCCGTTAAGGTCGTCCGACTTAACTGTGAGCATTTCTTGAAGAACATGGCTTGCACCATACGCTTCAAGAGCCCAAACTTCCATTTCACCAAATCTTTGTCCACCAAAGAGTGCTTTTCCACCCAAAGGTTGTTGAGTGATAAGAGCGTAAGGTCCAATTGAACGAGCATGGATTTTTGAATCAACCATGTGTTCAAGTTTAAGCATATATTTTGTTCCTACAGTAGAAAGGTTGTCGAAAGGTTCTCCTGTTCTGCCGTCATAAAGTTGAACTTTTCCATCTGGTCTAAAGTTGTTTTCAGCCAAAAGTTCTCTAATTTCATCAGTGGTTGCGCCATCGAATGCAGGAGTTGCAACTTTTTTGCCCAAAGTGCCAGCAACAAGGCCAAGATGCACTTCAAGAAGCTGTCCAATATTAAGACGAGAAGGCAAACCGATAGGGTTAAGAACAAGGTCTAGAGGTCTACCATTTGCCATGAAAGGCATGTCTGCTTCAGGAAGAACGATAGAAACAACACCTTTATTACCATGTCGTCCAGCCATTTTGTCGCCAACAGAGATTTTCCTCTTTTGAGCAACGGTAACTTTAACCATCATAGTAACGCCAGGCTCAAGTTCGTCTTTGTTTTTCTTAGAAAATACTTGAACATCAACAACAACACCACCCTTTCCATGTTGAACACGAAGAGAGGTATCTCTAACTTCTCTTGCTTTATCACCAAAGATGGCACGGAGAAGTCTTTCTTCAGGAGTAAGTTCGGTTTCTCCTTTTGGAGTTACTTTTCCAACAAGAATATCATTTGGATGAACTTCTGCCCCAATTCTTACAATACCATTTTCATCAAGGTCTTTAAGAGCATCTTCGCCAAGGTTTGGAATATCACGAGTGATAATTTCATCACCAAGTTTGGTTGTTCTGCATTTGATTTCTTGGTCAAAAAGAGTGATTGAAGTGTAAACATCTTCTTTAACCAATCTTTCGCTAATCAAGATAGCGTCTTCAAAGTTTTGACCTTCCCAGTTAAGATATCCAACAAGCACATTTTTACCAACGGCAAGTTCGCCATTGTCTGTTGAGTAACCATCAGTCAAAACATCGTCTTTTTTAACTTTTTCGCCTTTTACAACGCAAGGGCGCTGGTTAAAGCAAATATCATCGTTGGCTTTGACAAATTTTGAAAGAGTATAAACATCTTCTGCGCCGTTTTCGGTTAAAACTCGGATTTCGTTTGCAGAAACATAACTTACAGTTCCGTCATGTTTTGCAAGATGAACATAACCGCAATCATGAGCGGCTTTGGCTTCCATTCCAGTTCCAACAATAGGAGCCTCCGATCTTAAAAGAGGGACAGCCTGTTTCTGCATGTTTGCAGCCATAAGGGCACGGTTTGTTTCATCGCCGTTGACAAAAGGGATAAGGCTTGTAGCCACAGAAATAACCTGTCTTGGAGAAACATCAACATAGTCAACCATAGAAGAAGGAACTTCCAAGATTGTTGCGCCATGACGGCAATTTACGCGCTTGTTGATAAAATGTCCTTCTTCATCAAGAGGTTCGATAGCTTGAGCAATATAGGAATCATTTTCAACATCAGCCATTTTGTATTCAACTTTGTTTGTAACAACACCCTTTTCTTTGTCAACCACTCTGTAAGGAGTTTCAAGGAAACCATATTCATTGATTTTTGCATAAGTTGCCAAAGTGTTGATAAGACCAATTGATTGACCTTCAGGAGTTTCAATAGGGCAAATTCTGCCATAGTGGGTATAGTGAATATCACGAATTTCAGGGTCTGCTCTTTCCTTTTTAATACCTCCAGGACCAATAGCAGAAACTCTTCTCTTTTGTGTGATACCAGAAAGAGGGTTCTTTTGGTCCATAATTTGAGAAAGTTGTGATTGAGAGAAGAAATCTCGGAGCATTTTATTGACTGCTTTAGGATTCATGATTTGAGAAGGAGTAACTTCAACAAAGTCTCGACCTTGCAAGGTTTCTTTGATGTTTGTTGAAAGTTTAAAAATACCATCACGGAAGGCTTTTGCTGTCAATTCGCCAACTGTTGCCACCCTTTTGTTTGAAAGGTGCTCTATTTTATCAATAGTGCCAATGCCTTCAAGCACATCAAGATAGCAAGAAATTGTTGCCAAAATGTCGTCCATAGTAAGAGTTGTGATAATAAGTTCTTTACTTGCCTTTTTGATTGCTTCAAGTCGTTTTTCTTTTGTTTTGTATTCTTTCAAAATTCTGCAGAGCGCAGGATAGTAAACATCTTCATTAATTCCAAGTTCTTCTTGTTTGCAAGGCAAAACTTCACTTAAAGTAACGCGATTATTACCTCTCATTAAGTGTTTTTTGTCTGCAAGTTGAACCCAAACTTCATTTACGCCAGCATTTTGAACCTTTGTAGCAGATTCTGTTGTAAACTCTTCACCCTTTTTAACCAAAAGTTCGCCATCAACAATAATATCATCACAAGAAACAAGTCCTGGCAGTCTTTCTTTAAGAGCAAGGCGTTTATTAAACTTGTATCTTCCAACACGGGTAAGGTTGTAATAAGCGTCAGTAAAGAAAGAAGCATTGATAAAACTTCTTGTGTTTTCGGCAGAAGGAATGTCCGAAGGTCTTGTTTTTCTTGAAAATTCAATAAGAGCCTCTTCTTGAGTTGTTTGAGGTTCTTTATCCAGAACATTTTTGATATATCTGTTGTTGCCAAACAATTTTAAAATTTCTTGATTTGTAAAACCAAAACATTTAAGAAAAACGCCAAGAGAAAGTTTGTTTTTTCTCTCAAGCATAATTTTTAGCATTTCGTTTGCGCCTTGAACAACTTCAATCCAAGTTCCATGAACAGGAATCATCTGCGCTTTTAAAGTTGTGTTATCGTCTTTTTCGCGCTTTAAATAAACACTTGGTGCTCTTACAATTTGGTTGATAACAACTCTTTCAATGCCGTTAAAAACAAAAGAACCCTGCTCTGTCATCATTGGAACATCGCCAAGAAAAACTTCTTGTTCCACAGCCTGTCCAGTTTCTTCAACAACAAATCTTGCTTTCACCTTGAGTGGCG
>CALVNU010000021.1 GCA_944349915.1 uncultured Clostridia bacterium
ATATAAGATAAGGTATGATATATATTGCACTAATTAAGATATACAAAAAAACAACAGAAACAGGGTGGTAACAATTCAAATTAATTGTTAGCGATTTTTTGTGGCGGAATATATTTCACGCCATTATCTGGCAAAGTCATGCCCTCGGCAAGATTTTCGGTGCCTTCCACAATCACTCCCATTTGCGGTTGATAGTGGTCATGCCTAATTTCTTTGCTTTCAACAAGTTTGCCATCTTGATAATAATCAACATAGCCCTTGCTTTCATATCCTTGTTTTGGATATTTAAGTCTATAGTATTCGCCTTTGTATAAAACATAGTTTGAATACTTTCCATCTTTATCGGATATAATTTTGTCGCCATTATGTGGTAAGATTTTAATTAGTTCAGAGCGAGTTTTAATTTCTTCACCGTCGGCAAATTTTTTGCCATAAATTTCAACAGTTGCATTTTGTTCGTTAGTGGTTGTCTTGATAAAAATAGGGCTGTCTAGATTGTTTTTAAACACAAGGTCGGCGTAACCTTCGCTAACCATAGCGTCAAATGACAGTGGAACATAAGATGCTGGCAATGAGTGATGGAACGCGCTTAAAACTTCTATGTCCGCAAGCAAAAGTGCGTTATAAAGAGTGGTGGAAGCCTGGCACACACCGCCACCTGTGCCAGAAACATAATTGCCGTCTATAATAATGTTGGCATTTTGATATCCATTTTCTTTTGTTCTTGGGCCAGTCGTTTGATTAAAAGAAACTGTTTCGCCAGGAAGAACGGTCATTCCATTAAAACTTGCTAGCGCTTTTTTGATATTGCTTTTGCGCTTTGCCGAACTTGTGGCATAACTTGTTGAAAATGCGCTTCTTTTACCAATTTGTTTTAACAATTCTTCATTATCTGTGCTAGGAACAACTTCTGCAAGAGGAATTTCAATTATTTTTTGACTTTTTTGAGCAATTGCCTTGTCGATTTCACTTTCAAGTTCATCCCTATTGACAACATATCCAACTGCGCCTTTATCAATAGAAAACATTTGAGCACTGTCTGGGTTAAAAATAATCTGTGAGGAACTTGCCTTGCTTTCAACTTCTTGACAAATTTGATTTATTTTGTCTTCCATGCCTCCAAATAGGTCATTGTAGGGCAGAAAAACATTTAATCCTTCATTTTTAATTTGTTTTTCTTTTTTCTTCTTGTCAAATATGTTGCCATCTCTTCCAATTGCAAGCGTTTTTTCAAGCGTACTATCAATGTTTCCCACATATTCAAAATCTTTTCCATCAAGTTGCCAAGTTCGCTGTCCACTTTGAAGAGTTATTGTTGTGTTTGCCATGTCTTTTACAAGGGTAGAAGACACAACTTGAGAAGCCTCATCTTTTGTAAGTCCAGAAATGTCTATACCATTAATTGAAGTGTTTTGATAGTAAGTTGTTGTTTCGCCTATGGGGTCGCCAAAAAATAATTGACAAAAAACAAGCAAGCCTACAGCAATAATTGCAACAACTGCAAGCCAAATTATAGAAGATTTTTTGCTTTTTCTTGCCACTGTTGTGGTTTGATTTGTTGAAGTTTGATTTTTTTTATTTTTTTTCACAAAAATCTCTCCTTTTTGCTATTATTTGTTTAAAAAACAAAAATATGCTTAAAACATTAGAATATATTTAAACAAAGAAAAGCATGATAAGATTATGAGCAAAAAAAGAAAAACAATTTTAAAAATTTTGCTTGTGGCATTTCTTTTATGTCTATTTTTTGGCGCGATTTTTATTATTTTATACTTCACAGGTTGGTGGGAAAAGTTAAATTCTGTTGACAAACTAAAAAGGGCAATCCTTGACCTCGGAATTTATGGTAGAGTGTTTTTTGTGTTTTTACAGGTTGTTCAAGTTGCCTTTTTACCAATACCTTCTCCGCTTATTGTGCTTGTTGGCTCACTTATTTATGGGCCATTTCAATCTTCTCTTCTTTCGCTTGCCGGCATTTTGCTTGGAAGTGCAATCGCATTTTTTATAGGCAGGGTGTTTGGTAAAAAAGTTGTTGCTTTTATGGTTGGAAAAGACAATGAGCAAAAATGGTCGGAATTTTTGAGCAATGCAAAATATAGTTTTGTGCTTATGATGCTTCTGCCACTTTTTCCAGATGATATTTTGTGCATGGTTGCAGGGCTCACAGACATGAGTTGGACTTTTTTTATGGTTACACAACTGTTTACACGAACAATAGGTGTGTTTGTTATGAGTTATTTGGGCGGGGGTGAAATAATTCCCTATCACGGCTGGGGGCTGTATGTATGGTTTGCTCTTATTGTGTTTTCTGCTATAGCAATATATTTGACAACAAAATATAACAAGCAAATTGAATCTTTTATATATAAACTTTTTAAAAGAAAAAATTGAATTTTAAAATTCATCTAGCATTATATAAACTTCAACTTTTCGCTCTTCAACTTTTATTTGCCCAGAAATAAAATTCGGTCTTCGCTCTTCAACTTTTATTTGCCCAGAAACAAAATTTTATTTTCTTTAATATCTTTTGGCAAAGTTTCATTTAAAATTAAAATGCCAGTTGAATTTTTGCCAGAAAGAGTGGCAATATCGTTTATGGTTTGCTCTTTTTTTACTTGGATAAAAATGTTATAACTTTTTTTCATAAACACCTTCAAATAATATTTTGAGATTTTCTTTAATATTATATGAAAAGAGGTGTTATGAAATCACTTTTTAAAACGGTTGCACTTATAACAGCATTTTCTGTCATCACAAGAGTGGTCGGCTTTTTCTTTAGGATATATCTTTCTCGCGTTGTTGGTGCGGAGGCTCTGGGAATTTATCAAGTTGCATTTTCAATTTTTATGGTGCTTATGACTTTTATCTCTAGTGGTCTACCGTTAATCATCTCACGCATGGGCTCAACTTTTTCAATTTCAAAACAGCACAAAAAAGAAGGCTCGCTTGTTTCAACGGCTCTTTTGTATGCCTTGACTCTTGCAATAGTGCTATGCCTTGTTATGCTTGTCTTTAAAAATGTTTTTGCCCTTCTGTTTACCGATGAAAGATGTTTGCAAATTTTGATAATTTTGCTTCCAAGTTTGATTTTTTCTGCAGTTTATTCTGTTTTTCGCGGTGCAATGTGGGGGAAAGATAACTATTTTGCTTTGTGCGCAAGTGAACTTTATGAACAGATTGTAAGAATTCTTGTTTGTGTGATTTTGTTTGCAAATGCAACATCTGCTATCGAAAATGCTTTCAATGTTGCCTATTCGCTCAATATTGCCTGCTTGTTTTCTATGCTTTTGGTTATTGTTCTCTTTTTCTTTTATGGCGGAACACTTTCCAGACCAAGCAAACAGATTTTTAAACCACTTTTCAAGCAGTCAACACCGATAACTGGAATTAGAGTGGCTGGAAGTTTTATTCAACCTTTGGTGGCATTAATTTTGCCTGCCAGACTTACAAGCATTGGATACACATCATCTCAAGCGCTTAGTCTTTATGGAGTTGCCGTTGGAATGACAATGCCTCTTTTGTTTGTTCCGACCACAATAATCGGGTCTCTTTCCACCGCGCTTATACCGGACATGTCAAAAGCAATGGCGCAAAACGATCAAACACATATAGAAAACAGGGTGCGCTCATCTATAATTTTCTCACTATTTATTTCATCATTGTTTGTGCCAGCCTATCTTGGCATGGGCGAACTTGCAGGGGTTTTTCTTTATGATAACCTTACCAGCGGAACGCTTTTGCAAGCATCCAGTTTTGTTTTGTTACCACTTGGGCTAACAAACATCACATCTTCACTTTTAAACTCGCTTGGGCTTGAGGTTAAGTCTTTTAAAAATTTTATTTGTGGCACAATTGTCATGTTTGTTGCAATCACATTTTTGCCGTCCATTGTTGGAATAAATGCATTTATTTGGGGAATGGGGGCAAGTTATCTTGTTACAGCGGTTTTAAATGTTGTTATGCTTAAAAAGAAAACGGGCATAAAACTTCATCTTTTAAAAACCATATCGTTACTTGTTTTGGCAATTTTGCCAAGTGGGGCATTGACTGGTTTTGTTGTTGGCATTGCAGGACATTTCCTGCCACTATTTTTTACGCTTGTGTTGGGCGGAGGTGTTAGCGTTGTTTCCTTTGTTTTGCTCTGCGGAGTTTTTGGACTTATAGACATCAAAGCGGTGATTGTAAAAGGCAAAGACTATGCCAGCAAAATCAAGTTTAAGAAAAGAAATAGAAAACAAAACAATGCTTAAAAATTTTAAAAATATCAAAAAATATATAAAAAATATGTAAAAAATAGTGAAAAACATTAAAAAATATGTAAAAAATCTGTATTTTTTATAAAATAGCAAATAATAAAGGCATGGTTACAATTGTTATTCGTTCAATTCTTATCTATTGTATTGTGCTTTTAGTGTTTAGGCTTATGGGCAAAAGGCAAATTGCGCAAATGCAACCTTTTGAACTTGTTTTAACACTTATCATTGCCGACCTTGCAACCATTCCTATGGCAGAAATTTCAATTCCAGTTTTGCATGGCATCGTGCCTCTTCTCACACTTGTCGTGTTACATTTTGTCTTGACAATCATAACACGATTGTCGGTGCACATGAGCAGTTTTTTGTCTGGGAAACCTGTTATTCTTATCAATCCAAACGGCATTGATTATAGCGCCATGAAAAAACTCAATATGACTATTGATGATATTTTTGCATCTTTGCGAGAAAAAGGGTATTTTTCGGTAGGGCAAATCCAATATGCGATTGTTGAGACAAATGGCAAAATTTCTATTCTCCCAAAAGCAGAATACGCTCCTGTAACTTGTCAAGATTTAAACAAGCAGGTTGAAGAAAGTTTTGTTCCTATCACGCTTGTAAGTGAAGGCAAAATTTTAAAAGAAAATGTTGCGCTTGCCCTGCTTGATGAAAAAAAAGTGGAAAAAATGGTAAAAGAATTGTCTGGCGCAAAAGTTAAAGATGTGCTTGTGTTGACAATCGAACAATCAGGAAAGGGTTATATTCAACTTAAAAAGGACAAAGGGAAAATTTTTGAGCAGTCGCCTTTGAAAAAAGTGGAGGGCGCATGAAATTATTTCATTATTTAAACTTTTTTATCATATTTCTTCTTCTTGTGGCTGTTTGTGTGGTGGAAGAAGTTTTGGTTTCTTCTTCATTAACCAAAGTGCAGGATAGTTGTTATCAAATTGAAAATTATATTTTAGACAAAGAAAGTTTAAAACAAACAGATATTGTTCTTATGGTTGATAATCTTGAATATGACTGGATACAAAACGAAGGCAAACTTTGTTATCTTGTCAACCATATTTCTATCAAAGAAATAAGTTATGAAATTTCACACTTAAAGTCATATATTGCAAGTGATGATATAGATGCTTTTAAAATGTCGTTAGACTCAATAAAAATGTATTGCCATAGTTATTTGCATTTTATGGGAGCAAATGTGCATAATATTTTGTAAACGGGTGATGGTAAAAATTTTATTGTCATAAAATTTTTCAAATTCTTACGAATTTGCATGCTGTCGCATATCCATCACCGCTTTAATTAATACCAGATTTATATGGTTTTGGATTTTAAAGTTTTTTAAATTTTGTTTAATAAAAAAGTTTGGCATATTTAGCCAAACTTTTTCTAACTTTAAACTGTAAAATCAAATTGAAAAATTACCAAACTTTTTCTTTTTTAACGGTTATAATAATAACAACAATCACAATAACAAGAACAGCCGCCGCAATGCCAACAATAATCCAAATAACAGTTTGAGGTTCTATCACTTCGCCAGTTATAACATCAAGTTCATTTGATTTAAGGGCGACATTGTTATAACTATCTTCATACACAACATAAACCGTCCAGTTGCCAGAATGGTTGTTATCATCAAAATAGAATGTTTCGCCTGTTCGGTCTACAGCATTAGAGTCATACAGCCATTTGCCATATTCAATAAATTCTTCTTTTGTTGTGTCGGTTTGCGTAAGCACATATTTATTGTCGGAATAATCGGTTCCATATACATACCAAACAAAGCAGTCTTTATTTACATATTTATAAGTTGTGTCAATTTCATTTATTGTAAAATTGTATGCATTGTGCCCTGAAGAAGTTGCACTGGCAATGGAGGAGGAAATTTCTATAACGGTGCCTGTCTCTAGATGGTCCGGTTCACCATAATATGTGGCTGAAGTTGATTGTGCACCGTTAATATTTATGGTAAATTGATAAGCACCCCAGCCTTTAGTAGTAACGGTTTCTTCAACAGGAGTTCCATTTTCAAGAGTGGTTACTTCTGTTGTAAGAAAATCGTCAATTTTAAAAGTGTATGATGGCAAGGTTGTATAGTCATCGCTTGTAGCAGAAAAAACATTTTCAAAAGCAACCACATCGTCATTGTTTGGGTCTGAACCAGGGTAGCCTGCATAATATTCTATGCTATATGTGATGGTATAGTCATTTGTTGCTGCTTTTGGAGGCTCTTGTCCACTTGGCAGAGCAGTGTGGTCAAAAGAAATTGTGAAAGACTCAAGGTTTCTCCAAAGATATATAGGGTTGCCATCATTTGAGTTTTCTCCTAAAGTTGCGCCTTTGCGCGCATTTGCCACAACTTTAATTGTTCCAGCAAGTGAATTGTTATCAACCGCTTGTGGTGCAAAAGAAGGAAAACTTGACAGCAAAAAAAGACCTAGTGTCAATATAATTGTTAAAATGATAAAGAAAATATTTCTGGTGGTATTTGCTTTTTTCATGATTTAACTCCTTTGACAGTATTTTAACACAAAACAATTAATTATAAAAACATTTTGCGCAAGTTTATAAATTTTTTTTAAAATTTTTGTTTTTAAAATAAGTTGACAAAATTTTATATAAAAATTATACTTAAATTATGGAAACTACAGAACTAGATTTAGAAATTTCAAAAAATCAAATTGCTTTTGATTTTGATGCTATGGAAGAAAGTGTGGAAGAAGAAAGTTCAACACTATCTCTTGTTAGTGCAAAAAACCTTGATTGGATTAAAGACGAAGTGCTTTTTGTGGTGATAAAGGCAAAAAATGAATTCATAGAAAATTTGGCAGAGTTTTTGCTTATGGGCAAAACTGCTTTAGAATGGGTTATGCTTGCCGGCAATCATTGTCAAACTATGGTGATTGACGAAGACCAAAATCTGCTTGCAAGACTAAAAAACATTCAAACAGACAAAAAGATTATTGCGGTTTTTTACAGCGATACACCACTTTTAGATAAAGCGCTTTTCAATGAAATTTTAAACTATTTTTCATCCAAAGGCTTTAATGCTCTCAAACTTTTAAGGGGTGCAATTTTTAGAGTTGATTATCTTAAGGCTATAAGTGAGTTTGTACAAGCGCCAAATTCAAAATTCAATGTTGTTGCTCTAGAAAAAATTGATAATGCAAAAAAATTGGTTCGAGCAAATCAAATTTTGAAAGAAAAAATTTTGGCTTTCCATCGCAAAAATGGTGTGGTGCTTTTGGAGGACAATATCTATATTGATGCCGATGTCGAAATTGAAAGCGGAGCAATTATTTATGGCAACAACAGCATTGAAGGGCAGACGATTATTTCAAAGGGCGCAATCTTAAAAAGTGGTAATATTATAAAAGACAGCATTATTGGCAAAAATGCGGTTATAGAATGCGCATATATCGACAAAAGCAAGATTTCTGACGGAAAATATATTTTGCCATTTGAAAGAATTGTAAATCAATCAATATAAATTTTTGATAATAAATCTTATATAATTTGCAAATTTTTTGAAAAATATTAATAAAATTATAAACTAATAGAATAACAAAAAATCTAACAAATTTTAGGTGCTTTATGTTTATCATTGTTGGACTTGGAAATATAGGTAAAGAGTATGAAAACACCTATCATAACATTGGTTTTATGGTGCTTGACAAACTTGCGCAAAAATTGTCGACCTCTTTTTCTGTTTGCAAAGACAAATGCTTGATTGCAAAAACTTTTTTTAATGGCACTTCTGTTATCCTTGCCAAACCAACCACTTTTATGAACAATTCTGGACAGGCGGTTAGTTTGTTAAAAAAACGATATCGCGACAGCAAGATTATTGTGGTTTGTGACGACATTGATTTACCCAAAGGCAAACTTCGTTACAGAGAAAAAGGCAGTGCGGGCACACATAACGGACTTCGCTCAATTGTTTCGTATATAGGCGAAGATTTTGCAAGATTAAGAATTGGCATTGGCAGAGATGCCAGTATGGATCTTGCCGATTTTGTGCTCTCCAAACTTAAAGACAAAACTCTTTTTGAACAAGTGATAGAAGAGGGTGCTAATCTTATTTTGGAGAAAATATGCTAGTTCAATTTTTTAAAGATGTTTTGTTTTTGCTTGACAAGAAAAAGGTTTCTGGTGCGGGAGAAGGCGAGCGGGCACTGCTAACATATTTGAAGGGCTCGTCAATTTTTTTGTCCGACAATTTTGCAAGTGCAGGAAAAATCAAGCGTGCGCTTACAATGCTAGGCAAAAGTGCAGAAATTGTTTCATCTGCTGTAGATAAAAATGAAGGCGAAAGCAATATGAGACCTTTTGTTAGTAGTGCTTGCAAATTTTTGGAAGGTAGAGTTGATTATCTTATATTTTTGCCTTGCTCGGCAATTGTAAAATTTAATAAAGATGCTTTGCAGGCAATAAAAATTGAGAAAAATTCCACTATAAATTTGGTAAATCTTTGTCAAAATCTTGCCGACTTAGGTTATGAGCGAGAAAGTTTGGTTTCCGATAAAGGCCAGTTTGCACTTCGTGGTGATATTTTGGATATCTTCCCTTTAACCGAAGAAAATCCAATTAGAATTGAGTTTTTTGATGATTTTGTAGAGCAAATTCACTCTTTTGATATTGAGAATATGAAAAATTTGCAAAATTTGGAGCAAATTTCAATTTTTCCATGCACGCTTAAAAAAGGTGAAAATTGTGCCGTAGACCTTTCTTCAAATATAATTATGGAAGAGCCAGAAAAATTTGAAAGAGAAGTTGAAATGCTTATGCAAAGTTATAGTGCTCTTTCTTATTTTGATAAAAACAACTATGCGCAATTTGATTATCTTTACAAAAAAAGCGGACTTGTTTTTGACAGTTTGAATGACCTTAAGACCGATTACAAGATTTCAACCTTTGCCTCTCGCAATTATTTGACCGATTTTATGGCGTTAAAAAACGACATCTCAACCTATATTAAAATGGGCATGAAGGTTACTCTTTTTGCTGGTAACGATAAGTTTAAACAAAAACTTATTGATTTTTGCAATGAAAATGGACTTTATTGGCGGGATTTTGAAAAGGAAGATGATTATATGCAAGGCGGGCTGTATATTTCGTCTATAGACTTTCCTTATTCTGTTTCTTTTATAGAGCAGAAGATAGTCTGCGTTGGAAGTGATTGCTTATTCAAGCATAGCACAACAACTTTTTCAAAATCAAAACATTCTGTTTTTTATTTGCCAAAACTTGGTGATTATGTTGTTCATTCTTTTCATGGTATTGGAAAGTGTATAAAAATTGAAAGACTTAAGATTGCCGATGTTGAAAAAGATTATTTTGTTATAGAATACAAAAATGGTGGTATTTTATATCTTCCTTCTGAAGAAGCCAACACCTTATCGGCTTATGTAGGCTCTGAAGAAAATCCAAAACTGTCCTCTCTTGGCGGAGCGGAATTCTCTAGGCTTAAAGAAAGAGTTAAGGCAAGCATAAAAGAAATGGCGTTTTCGCTTGCAGAAATATATAAAGAAAGACAAAATCAAAAAGGCTTTAAGTTTGCTAGAGATGAATTTCTTGAAAAACAATTTGCAGATAAGTTTCCATATCAACTTTCTGTTGACCAAGAAAAAGCAATTGTGGATATTGATAAAGATATGGAAAATGGCAAAATTATGGACAGACTTGTCTGTGGCGATGTCGGCTTTGGAAAAACAGAAGTGGCAATGCGGGCAATTTTTAAATGCGTTTATAATGGCAAACAAGTTGCCGTTTTGTGCCCAACAACAAT
>CALVNU010000022.1 GCA_944349915.1 uncultured Clostridia bacterium
ACAGCAAGCAGGGCAACGATGGCAAGCCCAACATAGACGTTGAGGGTAGTGATGTAAATGACAATGATAAGCGCAGTAATAATGTCAAACAAAACAGCAATTATTTGGGCAAGGTGCATAACAACTCGTTCAGGGTCGGTAACTATTCGTTGAACAAAAGTGCCAGTGTCATGGTCTGCATAGGTCTTTGAGTTAAGTTTGAAAGCTTGTTTTGCAAGGTCAAGATTGAGTTCTGCCATAATTTTGGTTGCATATTTTTGATATATCACATTTGTCAGATGCCAAAATAGGCGTTTGCCAAAAGCCAAAGCCAAAATGATAAGCATATTTGTGATTGCTTGGCTGAAATGGCCTAAGGTAACACCTTCAATCGTTGACGCAAGGATGATCGTCATGAATATGCTACAAACTGACGCTAAAATATAAGAAAGAAAATACAAAAATATACCAAATTTATAGCGTTTTAGATAGGTTGATAAACCTATTTTCTTTTCCTTATTTTTAAGCATAAAAAAACCTCCATAAAAATTTGATTATGCTAGGCTAGGTTTATTTAAATGATAATCCATCAAAAAATCAAGGTGGCCAAACGAATATTAAGTTTTGAGAAATTGATAACTGTGTTCATTTGGTCACCTCCTTTTGTTAAATTTCGTTTTCTCTATTATTAAAATATAACAATATTTCAATTTTGTCAACACTTTTTTTCAAAAAAAATAAAAAACAAGGCAAAGAACCTTGCTTTTTGGTTGGTTTTATTGTTTATAGCCGTCTTTAAGTGAAATTGTGCTGTTGAAGATGTAATTATCCTTGGTGCTGTCTTTATCCATGCAGTAGTAGCCTTTGCGCATAAATTGAAATTTATCTTCAACTTTTGCACTTTTTAAAAAGTTTTCTGCAAGTGCGGTCTTAACGGTCAAGGAATTTGGCTCTAAAATGTCTTCAATTTTTGCGCCATCGGCAAGTGCTTTGGCAGGGTTGGTTACTTCTCGTTTGATAAGATTTTTAAATTCTCTTATTGTGATTTCAAAGCAGTTGTTTGCGCTAACAAAATGAATGGTGCCTTTGCACTTTATTCCACTTGTGTCGTTTCCGCTTTGACTTTCTGGGATATAAGAACATTCCAAGTGGTCTATTTCACCATTATCGTTAAATATCACCTTGTTGCATTTTATAATGTAAGCACCTTTAAGTCGAACAATTCCGCCTTCAACAAGTCGGTTGTATTTTGGTGGTGGATTAAGTGAAAAATCTTCCTTTTCAATGTAAATAATTTTGCCAAATTTTGACTTATGCACTCCTGCATTTTCATCATTTGGATTGTTTTGAATTTCAAATTCTTCGTCCGGGCCAGAATAATTGGTTATCACCACTTTGAGAGGGTCAAGAACAACCATGGCGCGTGTTGCGATTTGGTTTAAATCGGCACGAACATAATATTCAAGAGCGGAATAAGGCACGGTTACTTCCAAAACATTTCCCCATCCGACCGACTTTACAAAGTCTTTTAATGCTTTTGCGGTATATCCTCGTCTTCTTACTCCCACAAGAGTAGGGAAGCGTGGGTCGTCCCATCCACTTACAATTCCGTCATTTACAAACTGCTTTAAATATCTTTTTCCGATAAGAACATTTTCTATTGTTAGACGAGAAAACTCTCTTTGCTTTGGTGGATATGGCTTTTTCCATCCATTTTCTATAAACCACTCATATAATGGGCGGTGCTCATGAAATTCCATGGAACATAGACTGTAAGTGACCCCTTCAAGAGCATCTTCAAGTGGGTGAGCAAAATCATACATTGGATATATGCACCACTTATCACCCAGTCTGTAATGTCTTGTGCGTGAAACTCTATACATAACAGGGTCGCGCATATTCATGTTTGGGTGTGCCATATCAATTTTTGCACGCAAGGTTGCTTTGCCGTCTTCAAATTTGCCAGCGCGCATATCTCGAAATAGTTTTAGGTTCTCTGCAGGTGTGCGGTTGCGATATGGACTTTCTTTGCCTGGTTCTGTAAGAGTTCCTCGTGTTGCAGACACCTCTTCTGCAGACAACTGGCAAACATAGGCCTTTCCGTCCAAAATCATTTGTTCTGCAATTTTGTAGATATCTTCAAAGTATGCTTCACTTGCATAGATAAGTTTGTCCGGTTTGTATCCAAGCCATGCAAGGTCAGCAAGATAGCTGTCGGCAAACTCGCCATCTTCTTTGGAAGGGTTTGTGTCGTCCATTCTTAAATATGTTTTTCCACCAAACTTGATGGCTGTGTCAAAATCTATTGTCCACGCTTTTACATGGGCAATATGCCAATAACCACTTGGCTCTGGTGGGCATCTTGTGATAACTTCTTTGGCTCTTCCTGATTTTAAGTCTGCAATGATTTCTTCTTCAAGTGCATTTTCTGCAACAATTTTGTCAAGGTCAATTTTTTTCATTTTGTTCTCCTATTCTTTCCCCCATAGCCCAAATTTTGCTGGCAAAATTTTGCATGCAATTTTATTGCATGAGGAGGGCGGAGCGCCCTCTGCTATGGGGGGAACTTTAACTAAACTATAACATAAAAGTAGATTAAAAATAAACAAAATTTTACAAGTTTTTATTTTTTAAGAAAGAAAGTTTATTTTTAATGCGAGTTAATGCATTATCCACGCTTTTTTTTGAAATATTGTTTGCATTTGCAATTTCCTCATAATTAAACCCCTTAAGATAAGAAAGCAGGATTTTAAGTTCAAGTTGAGAAAGACTGGTAACAATCTGCTTGGTAATTTTCTTAAATCTTTCTTTATTTTCAAAATTTTCATCTGGCAGTGGAGCAGAAGATGGCAAAACAATTTCAATTTCATCGTCATCCTCATTAGTTATTTGAGAAGTTTCTATTGGTAGGGCGGTTGATAGAACCATATTTTTCTCCGAACTTGCAACTCTTACCGCCGATTGAATTTGATTTTTAATACAGGTGTTTGCAAAAGTTTTAAAGGATGCATTTTTCTCGGCATTATAGTTTTTTATTGCTTTATAAAGTCCAATCATACCTTCTTGCACCAGGTCTTCAATATCTCCGCCTGTTAAGAAATAACTTCTGGCAATTTTGTTAACCAGCGGTTTGTATATAGACAGAAGTTTTTCCATAGAGGCGGTGTTGCCATGTTGTGCATCTTCAATCAATTTATTTTCCATTTTTAACCTCTTCTCGTTGTCGCAAAGTTTCAAAAACAACAATTCCGCAAGCAACCGATGCGTTTAAGGAATTGACTTTGCCTTTTAAAGGCAGTGTAATAATTCCATCGCAATAACTTTTCACCAAAGGACGAATGCCATTGCCTTCACTTCCAATAACAATTGCAATATTTCTATCAAGATTTTGTTTGTAAATGTTTTCGCCACCAATTTCTGCACCAAAAACCCAGACATCATGTTTTTTTAGGTAGGTGATGGCATCTTTGATATTTGCCACTCTTGCAATTTGCATATTCGCAATCGCACCAGTGCTTGTTTTGATAACGGTTTCATTAACTTGAGCACATCTATTTTTGCCAATAATTATTCCATGCACGCCAGCGCACTCACAAGAACGAATAATCGCACCAAAATTGTGGGGGTCTTCAATGCCGTCAAGAATAACTATAAAATTTTTTTCATTTTTTTGTTTTGCCATTTGCAATATATCATCAATAGAGCAGTATTCAAAATCAACCACTTCGGCAATATAGCCTTGATGATGAGAGGTTTTACTTCTTTTGTCGAGCACTGCTTTAGGCAAAAATTCAATTTTAATTTTCTTTTCAAATGCAAGGTTGACAAGTTCATCTTTTCTTTTTTCAAGAGATTTGTCAAAAAGCAATTTATTGATTGTAATATTGCTTTTTAAAGCCTCTCTAACTGCATTTCGTCCTTCAATAAGCATAAAATTTATTCCTCACTTGTTGAAATTTCCAAAAATTCATTTAAACGGTTTGTTTGTTCTGTCAAATAAAGATAGCCAATAAGAGCCTCAAATGCTGTTGCCATGTTGTAATCTTTTCCAGATGCGTTTTTTGCGCTATGTTTTGGGTGTGCATTTCTGGCTCTTCTAACGATTTCTGTTTCTTGACTATTTAGAAGTGGCATGATTTTGTCTAACGCCCTGGCTTGAGCGGAGGCTTTGCAATATTTTGCAGATTCATGGTGATAGTTTGCCATTTTTGTGCATGAAAGGCTCAAACATTTTTGGCGTACATACAGGGTGTGCAAACTATCTCCCAGAAAAGCAAGGGGCAAAAGGTTGGTTTTTTCAATTTTGTTCCACATTTCTTTTTTGTTCATATTTTTAGCCTTTTATCAAACATTAAATCTAAATAGTATAACATCGCCATCGCATACAACATAGTCTTTGCCTTCAATTCTAACTTTTCCCTTTTCTTTTGCTTTCAAAAATGAGCCTGCTTCAACAAGGTCATTGTAAGAAACAACTTCTGCTTTAATAAAGCCTTTTTCAAAGTCGGAATGAATTTTGCCAGCGGCTTGAGGGGCTTTAGTGCCTTTTTTTATAGTCCATGCACGAACTTCTTTTTCGCCAGCAGTAAGATAACTCATAAGTCCAAGCAGGTCATAACTTGCAACAACAAGTTTTTCAAGACCACTTTGAGTGATACCGAGTTCTTCTTTATACATTGCTCGCTCATCTTTAGGCAGTGAAACAATTTCTTCTTCGATTTTAGCACAAAGAGTTATGCATTTTGAGTTATCTTTTTCTGCAAAGGCCTTAACTTGTTTTACAAATTCATTGTCTTCTTTGCCAATTTCATTTTCTCCTATGTTTGCAACATAAATCACAGGTTTTGCTGTTAAAAGTTGTAAATTTTTCAAAATTGACTTGTCATCTTCTTCAATTTCAACAGAGCGGGCAGGAGAGTTATTCTCCAAAGCTGTCTTAATTTTACGCATAAGATTCACACTTTGCAAAAGCGTTTTATCTCCTGTTTTGATAAGTTTTTCATCTTTTTCAAGTTTTTTGCTTACCTGCTCTAAATCGGCGAGTGCAAGTTCAAGATTGATGACTTCAATATCGCGCAATGGGTCAATGCTTCCATTCACATGAATAATTTTTTCATTTTTAAAACAACGCACCACATGGACGATTGCGTCAACTTCTCGAATATGGCTTAAAAATTTATTGCCAAGGCCTTCACCATGACTTGCACCAGCAACCAAGCCTGCAATATCAACAAATTCGATAGATGCTGGAGTGATTTTTTGAGTGTGATACATCTCTCCTAAAACATTAAGGCGCTCATCCGGCACATCAACCACTCCAATATTTGGCTCAATTGTGCAAAAAGGGTAGTTAGCGCTTTCTGCGCCTGCTTCGGTTATAGCATTAAAAAGTGTGCTTTTGCCTACATTAGGCAGTCCAACAACTCCTATTTTCATAATTATTCCTTTTATTTATCTATTTTTAGTTTTTTTTAATTTTTGTTATAAAAGATACATTAAAAATTTATATTTTAAATTAAATTTTGTTATTTTAAATTATTTTTTCTTTAAAATTGTTTTTACTTAAAATTAAAGAAATTTAAAAAGTTTAATTTATAAATAAAGAAATTTTATTTTATAAAAATTCTTAAGTTGAGTATATGATATCTTTGCAAAAAAAAGCAAAAGATATGATTTGTAAAAATTTGCAAGAGTAGGTTGTGCAAAAATGTGACGGAGATGAAGCGTGTTTTTAAAAGATTAAAGTGCATTTTTTCAATGCACTTTATCTTCTTTTTGTTACACACTTTCTGTTTCATCCTCTGGGCTGGCTTCTGCTGTATGCTCTGTCGAAGGAGTAGGTGGTGCAGGTGTTTCAGGTTTAACAATTTCCTTATCTTCATTTTTTGCAAATGTTCTAAACAGACTTCTAAAGAAACCAGTTTTTTTCTTTCTTCTAGTTTTGACCTTATTGGTTTCTTCTAGTTTTTTCTTTTCTGCTATTTTAAGTTGCTCTTGTTGTTCTTGTTTTATTGCATACATAGTTTCTTTAAACAAAGTACCTAGTTGTTGTTGAAGGTCAGGTGAAGATAAACTTTTAGAATTTTTTCTAGAACCATTTTTAATCAACTCTGCGATTTTCTTGCAAGCAAATTCTGCAAATTTATCAGAAACACCTTCTGTTACAGGCAGAAGACTAATTTTTTTCATAATATCCTTATAAGATTTTGTTGACATATTGTAAAGGACGCTTGGTCTGTAGCCAACTAGTGTTAAGATTTGTCTCATACAAGACAATGTCTTTTCATCTAAATTAAGTTCATCTTTAGTCATTGGTGTTTCGCCAGAATTTTTCATTGAAAGTTTATTGAATTTCTCGCGCCATATTTTGTCATACTCTGCAAGTTCGCTTTCGTCTTTTGTTAAAATCTCTATTAGTGTAAACGCTTTCTCATATTCCGGTAAGGATTTCAATTTTTCAATTAACTCGTTTGACGCAAGGTTCTTGATAACCGCTTTATAATCTATATTGTTCTTATCATTCATTCCTAAATCTTTCAAAATTCCCATCATTTGAGGGAGCCATGATTCTAGGTTTTCTATCTCATATTGCAAATCATCAATCTTTGTCGTTGCTTTGCCAAGCTCGTAAGAATCCAAGCCTACAGCTTCATAAGAATAACTACTCATACTTTCTCTTGCCGTGCTTACTGTAGAAGCGGTAAGGGTTTCGGAAAGGGTGGCATATTCAGTAGAAATTGCTAAATTTGCAATATGTTTCAAACCGGCGAGTTCTATGCCAAAGTGATAGTCTATATCTTTTTCCATGTTCCATTTGGTTATATTCAACGCATCGCCTTTTTTCGCTTTAATGTATTCGCGAAGGGTTGCATCTATAGTCCTGTCATCATACAGTTTTTCTTCTTTGGCAACTATTTGAAGGGCCTCTTTAAATTTTTTCCCAACATTTTTATGCGCACTTTTTTTCATTACAGCCCTAACTTTGCGTTGAATTCTTGGTGGAAGTTTTGCCATTAATTTCTGCATTTGTTCAGATTTTGTAATTGCCTCATCCATGTCAAAGGCAGATTTTGAAGCGGTTGCAAGTGTAATATCTCCAGCCAAAGTATTGTTCCATTTGCTCATCAAAACGCTTTCAAGTTGTTGTGCTTTGTCTTTGTCTTTGGTTGATTTTTTGAGCTCTGCAAGATGATTTAATAAAGCAATCAGCGCTTGTTGCTCATTATCTGCTAATGAGTCTATTAACTCCTCTAGATTTAAGTCCTTTTGTTTTTTCACATATGCCTTTGCTTCATCAGTAAGGGTTGTTGTAGGGGTACAATGCAGGCTGTTTGCCAAGTGTTGATAAGTTAGACTGCTGTTTAGCGCTTCTTTTAGCGTTTTTTGTTTGTCAAGAATGTCAATAAAACTTTTAATTCTTTCATCACTTTTAAGTTTTTCGATGTCTTCATCTTCTAATAATTTTTCAAGAGACATTTTCTCGTATGTTTCTTTTAACTCATTTTCTTTGGCTATACGAGCATCAATATCTGTTTCTTTAAAATCTTGCATTTTAAGGTTTATCAATTGTGCTATCAAAACTTGTTTGATATGAGTGTTGATAACATTGTCAAGTGAAATGTTTCCATTTCTGTCTTTTGCTAGTGCCTGCAATAGTTTGGCATTTGAAGCAAATCCTGTTGAAAATTCTGCTTCAAGTTGACCTTCTGCATAAGAAGGGGCGCTTTCTCCCAAATTGTATGCATCCCAAATTTCATCTAAAATTCCCGAGCCTTCAATTGCTTTACGATATTTTTTAATTTCATCAGAAGAGCTTGTAGGAAGAATAGAAGCGTCAATGGATGGTGAGTTTGCTTGAATATAATTGTAAATATTTTTTCCCGCTTCGTCAAATTTAGATTGATCTTCTTTTATTTGTGTTGACATATAAATTGCGTTAGCATAATCATAAATGGCATTAAGTTCTTTTTCTTTTTTAACAGTCTCATAAATAGTTTTTCGAACATTAGAGATAGATGTATCAAATTGACTTGCATGATATTTCATTTTTTCAAGAGCATAAGATTGCATATCTTCAGGCAAATGACTTATAAATTCTGTAATTAAGATACGAGGGTCTTTGCTTTGTGTTGTAAATTTTCTTGTGAGAGTGGCACTATATCTTTCAAACAAATATTGTCTTCGATTTTCATCTTTTTCTTCAAAGAAAATAAGGACAATTGAAAGATAACTATTTTCTTCAATAAATTTTTCAACGTCTTCGCGTGCTACAGCATAGTTTAATCCAGCACTTGCACATTTTTCAAGGTGCATCCTAAATTTTTTCATTGAATCAAGTTTATCTTTTTCTGTTGTTTTAGCACTAACAAACAGTTTGCTTATAACTATATCCCTCATGTTAGCAGGAGAGGTAGAAACAATCTCGGCAATTTCTTTTTTGCCTTTATCGTCGAGAATTTTCGGTATAGATGTCACAGGAGCAGTTCCAGTTGCTGCAGTCGCAGGGGCAGGTGCTATAGTCGCAGATTCAGTTATGATTTTTTCTAATCCGTCCTTAATTGGCTTTTGTTCATCTTCAGACAAACTACTAAAGTAATCCGCAACAATCATATCGGCAGATTTGCCAGATTGAATGTCATCAATAATTTGGTCGGAAACAAATCCAGCTACTGCTTCATCATCCTTAATTTTTGGCAAGAAAGACCTAACAAAGTCTTCTTCAAGTCTTTTGCGGGTTTCAGAGTCGTGTGTTCGTTCAATATTTTGCATAGAATCGCACATTTGTTGTTGAATTTGATATTGCGATTCGGTCAATAAAGGTGAGCGTTCAAATGCAGTGGTAACCTTTTTTCTATCTTCGTCCGGCAAGGAAGCAAGATATTTTTGAATTTTTTCTTGTCTTTCTGCTGGATCAGAAATCATATTGAATTCTTTAAAAGTGTTAAGCGTTTCTTCATCTGGTGCTCTTCCTGTTGCGTCGGTATATCTTTCGGCATAATCAATAACATCGGTTGCAACTCCAAATTTATCATAGTAGCTTAATAATACTTTAGAAAAGTCTTCACTGCGTTCACTTTCCATAAACTTGTCTAGTTCCACTTCTTTTGCTTTATAGTTTTCACGAGCATTTTCGCATTCATTTTCAAGATATCTAAAGCGAGTGTACTTGTTATCATGCAGTAGTTTGATATTTCTGTTGACGGAAAGTTCTGTGCCATCGATAGCAATCATTGCGCCACTAAAGGCAACGGCGGCAATTGCAACAATCGCCAAAGCCCCAATTCCTGTCAACGCACAGGCAAGAAGAGAAAATACCGCAACAAGAGGGAATAATGTTTCTCCAAAGAATGATGTGTTAAGTTTTTTCTTCCATGGGTCTCTTGAGAGCTCGGCATCTTCCTCATGGGTGCTTTCAGGTTTTTTTTCAGGCTTTTTATCTTCATCGACGCCTTTAGGTTCCTTAGGCTCATCTGCAGTTTTAGGAGTTTCGGTTTCTTCGGTCTCTTTAGGTTCTTTAGGCTTTTTAGGTTCTTTAGGGTCTTTAGGCTCTTCAGGTTTTTCAGGCTCTTCAGGTTTTTCAGGGTCTTCAGGTTTATGCTCTTTTGCAACTATAGCATCTGCTATTTTCTGCACAAGGTTGGTGAGTGTGCCTAGTTGTTCGTTGGTTTGACCTTGTTGCCTATTGTTTTCCTCTAGTTTGCTATTGGTTTCATCGTGCGCTTTCATTATGCTTGCAATTAAGCCAACTATACCCTCTTTTTTTACTCTCTCTATCAACTCTTTGTCGCCACTTTCACCAATAATAAGAGTCAAAATTTCTTGATATCGCTTATCATCTGCCGTTTTCCAATCTTTCATTTCTTCCTGTATGTTTTTCATTCTGTCTCTTAAAGATTGCAAATAGCGAAGTTGG
>CALVNU010000023.1 GCA_944349915.1 uncultured Clostridia bacterium
CGGCAGGGTGAGTATGGATAACATCAGGTTGCCAACTTTTCATGACTTTTATTACTTTTTTTATAAAGTTTTTTTCTATTTTTCGGCTACTTAAATCATCATGAAATTTTTTTGGATAAAAATATTCTATGTTATTCTTATCTAACAATTCAGTCCAATACTTTAATTTAGGTCTTTCGCCTATAAATACTTTAACATCAATCCCTTTTTCTATTAGTGATTTTGCTAGCAGAAAATTATAATATTCTGTGCCGCCTAATGAGTTGAAAAAATCAGAAAAAATTGCTACCTTTTTTACTTGTGTATGTTTAGTGTTGATATTTTTAATGCGGGACATTTTTAGTTCTCCATTTTGGTTGCTTTTAGAGAAAATGTTGCAGGAAAATCAGGGATCTCGTTTGGAGTATTCCATAAATTGTCCGCGCCTTTTTCTAAATAAAAGAATCGTTTATCAACATGAGCCGCGTGCTCATTCAAAAATTCAATTTTCAGATTCTGTTTAGCTATTGCGTTAACAATATCTCCCAAAGTCCAATTCCAAACAGCTAAATAATTATTTTTGGTTGTTGAATTTACTCTTTTATCTATACCATCAGCATAACTACCAGATTCATTCCATATTTTAGGAGATCTATCAAAATAATTGTAAATAATTTTTGGTTCATAATCAGACAAGGTTGCGGCAACAGGGTGTAATTCATTTAAATATAAGAATCCATTCTTTTTCAATAGTTTTTGTACAATAAAGCCCCATTTCTCTAAGTCATTTAAAAATATTAATGCCCCAAAATTTACATAGACAATATCAAACTTTTTGTTTTTTAATTTTCCCAAAATATCAAAAACATCAGAACATATAAAATTTATGTTAGCATTGCATTTCTTTGCCAAATCTTCTGCTACTTTTATTGAAGAATTTGAATAATCAACAGCTGTTACTTTTGCTCCGAGCCTACTTAGAGAAATACTTTCTGTTGCTATGTGGCATTGCAAATGTATAATTTCTTTTCCTTTTACATCCCCTAGCTCATTAAATTCATAATTTAATAAAGATGATTTGCCATTAATTAATTCTTGTGTTCTATAAAATTCAGAATTGTTATGTATTGAGGCTCTTTCGTCCCAAAACTTTTTGTTTATTTGAGATAAATTTTTTTTGTTAAAAGAATCTGCCTTTTGAGGTACTATGTCTAAATAATTTTCATAAATAAAATCGTTTTGTTTTTTATTTACAATTTTATAATGAAAAAGCATTGTTCCCTTTTTGTTTATTTTGTGAAAATTAATTAGCTCTAATTTAACATTTAATTCTTCTTCCAAAGTTATATGTTTGCATTTCCCCAAAAACAACGGTTCAACTGTAAGTAAAATTTCATTGACTAAATCATTCTTTAAAAATTGATGATTTACTTCGGTTCCCCCTAATAATGCAATATTTTTTATTTTATTATTTTTTACTTTTTTTATAATTTCAGCAGGGGTTCCTTTAATATAACTAACTCCATCTTCATTGACATAGGCTTCAGGTTTTTTTGTTAAAACAAAGTAAGGTACATCAACCACTTTACCAAAAAATGATTTTCTTCCTGTTATAATTGCATCAAAATTTCTTAATACATTTTTAAAAAAAGTTTGATCTTCTTTTGAAGTCCATTTTGTAACATCTTCATTTTCTTTTCTCAATATTATTCCGTCCAATGACATTACCATTATCATTGTAACTTTAGGTGCCATTTTCCCTCCGTTCTATTGTTTTATTAAATAGTTGTCAATTACTAAATAATCTAATTTTGCATTTTTAAAAGACTTAATAGCTTCTTTTGGTGTTGATACAATAGGTTCTCCGTGCATATTAAAACTAGTATTTATAAGTACTGATTGATTTTTTGTTTTTTTTGCATATTCTTTTAAAATATTATAATAAAATTTGTCTGTATTTTCATCAACAATTTGAGGCCTTGCAGTTCCATCTATATGAACGGCTGCTTTTCCAATATTTTTCATTAAATTTGTGCATGATCTTGTTATTGTCATAAATTTACAAGCATATTCTGTACCATCCAAATCGTTAAACAAAAATTTTGCTTGTTTATCATAGACTACTGGTGCAAAAGGCATAAATTCTGTTCTTTTTAGTTTTTTATTAAGTATGTCATTAATGTTTTTATTACTTGCGTTTACCAAGATGCTTCTATGGCCTAATGCTCGTGGACCATATTCTTGCCTACTTTGATATAAAGCTACAATTTTTCCTTCTGCTAATTTTTCTGCAATTGTCTTTTCTAAATTTTTATCATAATATTCAAAAGTTAAATTTTCATTTGTTAACATTCTTTCAAGATCAGGTTTTGCATATTGATAATTAGCGCCAAAGTAAATATTTTTCATTTCAAAAGGTAATAAATTTTGCGTTTGACTTATATGAAACAATATTGCTCCAAGAGCCAATCCGTCATCTCCCATTGCAGGATGAATGTAGATTTTTTCAAAACCTAACTCCTTAATAAAAGAATTTAATTTAACATTTGCAAAAATTCCTCCTGCTAAAACAATATTTGAATATTTTGATTTAAAAGGTGTGAGTAATTTTCTTACTTTTTCTTCTGTAATATATTGAATTGCAAAGGCAATATCTTCTTTATTATAATATTTTAACACATTATTAAAAACTTTAATTTTCTTTGTAATCTTGATTTTTGGAGTTTTAGTCTCGGAACCTACATTTTTCCATTTTGCAATTTTATGTATTAAATTTTTGTCAGACAAAATATTTTCTAATTCTTTTATTAAATTTTCGTTATAATGCCCAAAAGAAGATAAACCAGTAACTTTTCCTTCTCCTTCAAGTGGTTTAAATCCTAAAGCGGCTGTTATCAACAAGTAATTACTTGCTATCGATATGTCGGGATAACGTTTTAAAACTTTAATTTTTCCATTATTTCCTTCATATAGGTTTGTGCTATATGGGTCAAAATCATTTCCGCCATCTATTGTGCAAATTAAAGTTTTTTCTAAAAACCCACTTGTAAAATAAGCAGAAGCCGCATGAGCATCATGATGCCTAACAAAGATAGGGTTATCAGTTAAATCGTATGCATAATTTATCCCATTTCTCATATCTTTATAAATACTTTTATATATATCAATCATTTGGGCTTCTTCCCATTCTTTTTTTGATTCTTTATAATCTAAAATTGGGAAAACATATTTTAAATTATTCATATCAACATCATAATGTCTAAATAAATACTCAAATGACTTTTTAGGTTTTCTGCCATCTTTCTTTTTTCTTGAGAATCTTTCTTCTTGCCCTATATATTCTATTTTATCAGTATAATATGCGATCGTAGAGTCATGTTTACCATCGTAATTGACACCTATATAATTTACTTTATTGTTGCTTTTTAATTCATAATAAGTTTCATAAAACTTATCATTTTCAAAATATTTTGTTTTATAATATTTTAAAATGTCAGAAAAATTTTTGCTGCCAAACAACATTTTTAATTGAGAAGAATAATTACAAATTGCTTTTATTTTTTTAGTCATCATATCGTTATCAAAAAAAATTCTTGTTTTTTTGTAATTTGAGATATTAATATTTGCATTATAATAAAATTCTTCATAAAATTTAACTTTATATCCTAATTTTATTAACTCGCATCCTATTTTATAGGCTATTACATGATCTACATGATGTCCTTTTGCAATTGGGAAATAAAATTCTGTTCCAATTTTAGAGAATAAATTCATAATTTTGTTTGCGATTGAAAAATGCAGTAAAGAATCTTCTTTTTGTACTTCTTTAAAAATTTGTCCGTCATTACGAGGATAAAGTAAGCCTTGAATGTTTCTACGATATAAGGCATCTTCAAAATTCAAATTTAAAAAATCAATCCCCAATGATTTACATGCATTTTTGTTTTCACAATATCTTTTTTTAGGTGCATTAATGGTTCCCCATTCATAATGAAGTTCTTTTGCAAAATCACTATATGGTTTTGTGCCTTTATTAAAAATTGTAAGGAGTAAAACTTTGTTTCCTCTCATTTTTGAGATAAGCATATTGGCAGCACATGAACAAATTGCATCATCAAAGTGTGGACTTATAAAAACTTTTAACATAATTTATCCTTCATAATAATTATACATATTATTTTATTTAAGTCAATCTTTTTAATTATACAAAGCAAAGAGATAAAATTATAAAAAGTTTTAAAATTATTATAAAGATATATAACTCTAATTAAATTTAATTTTTTAAATACATACAGAAAAATTAATATATTGATTTTTTTAATAATCATTTTTTAGTCTTCAATAATTTTTTGTTTAATGCCGTAGGAGATTTTAATATTCCCCATTTTTAATCTTTTAGACCAATGTTTATAAACTCAAGTTATACCATATTTTTCTTTTAGTTCTTTATAACGCGGAATTATATAAAAATGGAAAAATTCTTCTATCATCATTGCAATGTAGTTAAATTTTACTGCGCCATATAGTGTTTTAATTTTATTTTCATACCAAGAACACATGGCAGGGAATTCGTCCATTTTTTATGGTCTTAAGTTTTAAAAAGTAGGACAGACTCTGTTATAAATTAAAATACAGGTGCCTAGTGTTGTAGTTCCTTCTCTAAAAACGATAGACCAATATTTACCTTGTTTTACCATTAAATCTGGTTGAAAATCTTCCGGCATATTCCAACGCACAAAACCCCTTATGATTTATTGAATTTTATCGTATTGTAGAAAGTTTATTATTTTTGTGCAAATATATAACTGAAACTAAAAAACGTAAGTCAGTGTTTGACTTACGTTTGCGTTGGCGGGAAGAGAGGGATTCGAACCCTCGCGCCGGTTTCCCGACCTACAGCCTTAGCAGGGCCGCCTCTTCGACCTCTTGAGTATCTCCCCAAATCGAATTTGTTTGTATTTTTATTGCCCTTTTAATATATCATAACCTTTGCCACTTTGTCAATCATTTTTAAAAATTATAATACTTTTATTGTTTCTTTATTTTTATAAGTTTATAAAACACCCTCTTTATTTTTATGATGATATGATTATTGACGCAAAATTATTTTGGTTTTAATCTAAATTTTGCTATAATTACAAAAAGTTTATTTACAACAACTGCTTTAATAGTCTTTATTATCTTTAGTCTTGTTTTGCAAATCATCACAGTTTGCAAAGGACGCAGTTGTTGCTAAAATTAACAAAAATTGTTATTTACGGAGAAAATTATGAATGGAGCAACCAGAACCGATGTTGTAAACTTTGCAAAAGCACAATTTCAATCGTTGCCAGAAAGTCTATGGCGTAGCAATCCCGATTATTTGGTCTTGCGCCACCCAAACGGCAAGTGGTATGGAATTATTATGGATATCACCAAAGACAAATTAGGTCTGGACAGCAAGCAAAAAATTGATATTTTGGTGATAAAATGCGATGTCTTTATGCAAGGAAGTCTTTTGCAAGAAAAAGGCTTCTACCCCGCCTACCATATGAGCAAGGAACACTGGATTACCATTGCGCTTGACGGAAGTGTTGACAAAGAACAGGTTGAAAGCCTGCTCGCGTTAAGTTATGACATGGTGGGAAACAAGACAAAATAATAGCATAGCGCAATATAACGCAAGTTGTTATAGATATTATTTATTAAACCTTTTATTTCTTCAAAAAAATTGAAATATTTTAAAAAAATAATTACCTACAAATTGCAAATTTGGAAAAATTAAAAAAATCTTGCATAAAAATTGAAATATTTTAAAAAAATTGCTCAAAATTTGAATTTTTCGAACGAATTAAAAAGAAATTGTGTGTTATTATGTCAAAGATTGGGTTTGGAGTTTATCAAATTTCAAAAGAAGACTGTGAGAGATGCGTGTTAGACGCAATTGCGGTTGGTTATCGACATTTTGACACAGCGCAAAGTTATTTTAATGAAGAAGAAGTGGGCTCTGCGCTACTCAAATCTGGTTTGCCAAGAAAGGATTTTTTTATAACAACAAAAATTTGGATTGACAACTATGGCTATGAAAACTGTAAAAAGTCGGTTGAAGAATCTTTAAAAAAATTAAAGACCGATTACATCGACCTTATTCTGCTTCACCAGCCATTCTCCGATTATTATGGTGCGTGGCGCGCTTTGAAAGAACTTTACGAACAAGGCAAAATCAAAGCAACAATTCTTTGACAAATAATCATGAATTATGATAAACTACAATTTAAGAGGAAAAGTATGAGTAAAGAGTTCTTAGGAAAAATTGTGAATGTGAAAATGGATAGACCACTTGGTAGTAAACACCCAAAACACGGTTTTATATATCCAGTAAACTACGGATATATTCCAAACACAGTTTCTGGTGACGGAGAAGAACTTGATGCTTATGTGCTGGGTGTGCATGAACCTTTGGATGAATTTGAAGGTAAAGTTGTTGCAATTATTCGTAGAACGAATGATAACGATGATAAACTTGTTGTTATGCCAGAAGAAAGAAATTACACTGATGAACAAATTGAGGCATTGACCGAATTTCAAGAGCAGTGGTTTAAACATGAAATTTTAAGATAAAGGTATACATGAAATGTTTGAAGTATTTATTAATTTCTATAATGTTGTTTTGTTAACTACCAGTAACTGCATGCAACAATAAAGAAGAAAAAAGTATTTCGGTTCAAATTTATGGCGAGCAAATGGTTTGCCGACATTGTAAAACAAAGAAGAAAAAGTGATGACATTTCCAAAGAAAAGAAAAATTGGTAAAATAATTTAGTCTTAATACTCTTTTATTTAATAATGCGATTTTTACATTAGAAACAAATCGGAAGATAATTTTACTATGGCTCTATAAGAAAAACAAAAGATTAAAATTTTTACACTAATATGCGTTTTTTATTACTATAACTATAATAAAAAATGTAAAAAATAATATACTAAGGTTAAACCATTTTAAAACTAGCAGAATAAAAGCATACAAAAGAAAAAGGAAACTATGCTCATAAAGTAAAGTTTCTCTTTTTATTAGTTTTAAAATTTATTGTAACTAATTTCTTTTTTAATATTTGTAATAAAGTAATTATAAATTGTTTTCTAACATTACATTTATTACAATTATTTATATAGTATTAATAATAACTAAACGACCATTATTTATATAACCTTTAAAAAATTATTATTTACATAATATTCAATTTTGGCATAAATTATTTTTTAAAAATTGATATATATCATTATTAAAGTTGATATCATTATTAAAGTTGTCTAAATTTAGCAGAAACAACTTATTTCTAAATACGCTATCATGCTGTGGATCTTCAATGTTTGTTAAGAGCGGATAATCCAAATTGAAATTTTTCTTACAATAGTCCTTGTTAAATAGAGTATTATTGTATTTATGAATATTTTCAACAATATATTTTTTATTTTTCAAAATCAATCCACGAATTTTGCCATATAGAAAATCATTCCATATTTTTCTCATTTCTTCTCTGTCAATTTCATATTCAACATCTTTATTTTTATGATAATTTGTCAAAATTTCCAAAATTTCTTCATCTATTTCTACATTAAATGAATAACATTCTTGTTCATTTCTAAACCAAATATTTTGAATGGTTTTTAACATTTTTCTTGTTCTTTCTTTTATTAAATTTACATCCCAAAATATATCTGTTTTAAAGTCATTTCGTAAAGTCATTGCCAATGATGAACTTTTTTCGTATCTTTCTAATTTTTCAGGATACAATTTGTTGCTAACAGATGCGTTAACACTCTGTGAAACAGGAATTAAATTCCCTAATGAATGAATCATTTTTGATTTATTTTCTAATTGAGTAGAAGGGCAAGCTTTTTCCCAATATCTTTTTGATAATTCATCATTGTTTCTTCCATTTGGATTCTCTGGATAGATGTGTTCTATAGTTTTAGATTTATTTGCAACAATATCTTCCCATTCAATTTTACCATCTTCAGTATGGTTATTATTTAATTCATAGAGTGTGTAATATAGACCATTCCAACTATAAAAACAAGCATCTTTTGCCATCATTTTAGTTGCCCATAATTTTAAGTTTTCTTTATCTAATATTTGTTTGATATCATTAATTAAATCATTGATTGTGGATTGTAACTGCTGATTAAAATCATCTTTATCTCTTATATTTCCTTTTTCATTAAATAAAAGATTCTTTGTCTTTGTTGCTATATATGGGAAATCAGGATTTTTATAATTAAAGTATTGATAAATATAAGCAAATTTTTCAATAAATTTTAAAGTGTTGATGAGTTTATTTATATCAATATATTTTAAATAATCGTATGAATAAAATAATAAAATCAAAAACGATTTTATGTAATTACTATCAATTAAATGCGATAATTTGCTAACTATTATTTTTAGTTCTTTTTCTTCTTTTTTGTCTATTTTTTCTTGTAATTTTTCGATATCAAGGCACTTTGGATTATTAATCCAAAGCCAATATTTTGAACAATCGCAAAGTGTTTTGAAATATTTTGTATAATTGGTTTTATCATCTTTTTCATAAACTTGAAAAATATCAAGTATGTTTTGTAATAAAATATTAGTTTTAATTTTAATATTAGAATCGTTACCAAAAGTATAATGGTGAGTCAGCAAATAGTCGTCATCTTTAATATAAGAGGAGTCTATTGCAGAAAGATTATCAAAAATATTTTCCCATAAATCCTCAACGCTAAACACTATTTTTTTGTCTATCAATTTTTGCTTATCTAAATAAAATATTCTATTTTTTAAAATATCAATTTTAGAAAGTTCTTTTCCTCTGTTATTAATGCTTTCAAATATTATTTCAGGAGCAATACCTGTATTTCTACTATCTTCATCTTCTGGTAATGAAAAGAACACATTAAAAAGCATATTGTTTATTAATGCATTTGTCAATTTATCTAACTCATTATCATTTGTAAAAGTTTCTAATGATTTTTCAAAAAACTTTCTAGCATCAATCAATTTATTTTTATAATTATGTTTTTTATCACAAGGTTCGTTTAATAATACGCTTCTTAAAATAGAACTGAAATTCTTTTTTTCTTGCGTATAGTCGAATAATAAAATCCTTTCATCATCCATTAAAAGATGATCTAATTTTTTATTTTTATTAAGTAATGAAATTAAGAGCATAATTGTAGTAAATCTTTGTTGACCATCAATTATATAAAATCCAAGTTTATCTTGTGGTATTTTTTCTTGAATTTTTTCTGTTAAAGACATCTTTTTTAAACCAATAAGCCCAGTGTAATGCTTTTCATTGCTCATAGTATTATTTAAGTCTTCCCAAAAATATTCAACTTGTCCTTTATATTTTTTGTTCTTTTTTAACTCAATAGAATTTCCTGTTGAAAAATCATATGTCCCTTGCTCCCAAACATAACTCCTTTGATATTTTGGAATTCTATAATATACAGGTTCTTTAATTGACCAGTCGTCATTATCAATTCCAAATAAATCACTAATTGAAAATAACAAGGTTTTGCATTCCCTAAATAAATCAGCATTGTTTTTCATCTTTTTGTACCTCTTTATTTTATTAAGTTTTAAAATTACGCATTAGGTAGTTCTATGTATTAAACAAATA
>CALVNU010000024.1 GCA_944349915.1 uncultured Clostridia bacterium
TACCATTGAGCCACACCAGCAAGAATTGCCTCTATAAATAAAAGCCTTTTTGTCATAAGACGAATCGATCTTTCGTTTAAAAGATTTTTTTCGTTCTGTAACCTTTTGTGTCTTAAAGTGGAATCGAACCCTCTCTTTCAAGAGATTTGGGTGGTCCCGATCCACCTTTGCCACTTTTGGTGCCCTAAGGTGGAATCGAACCACCGACACAAGGATTTTCAGTCCTTTGCTCTGCCGACTGAGCTATCAGGGCTTAATTCTTATAAGATAGTGACGGAAGATTTAAAAATTGGGGAGGATAGAAAATTAGGATAATTAGATAATGATTTTTTCCGTACAAACTTATCTTATAAAATCTAAGGAAGTTTGAAATCTTAGAATTAACTTCCCCTTTTAACATCAGCATTTGCAATTTAAATTGACTAGCTTCTGTTAAAATAATCAATCTAGCAATAAGTGCTAGATTATTTTTTGACCCTTTCGGGCATGGCGACTCGAATGGGGCTCGAACCCACGACCTCCAGCGTGACAGGCTGGCGTTCTAACCAACTGAACTACCGAGCCACATAAAATGTGACATTTTCCTTAACCAAATCTATCTTGGTGGGCCTTCAGGGACTCGAACCCCGGACCGACCGGTTATGAGCCGGTTGCTCTAACCAACTGAGCTAAAGGCCCATAAGAAGAGTCAAACTCGTTAAGGATGGTCGGGGTGGAGAGGTTCGAACTCCCGACCTCATGGTCCCAAACCACGCGCGCTACCAACTGCGCTACACCCCGTAAATTAAGTTTGCGAAGATATTTTAATATAAATAACAAAATATGTCAAGAAAAAACGCAAAAATTTTTTATTTTTTTTAACTTTATCGGTTAGATTGCAATAAGTTTGTTCTCCCCCATATATAAAGCCTAAAAAAACAGCCTTGCGGGGAAGAAAAACTTATACAATCCATGGAAAAACTTATAAAACCATAAAGATAAAAAACTTGATAAAGTTATGTTGCTATAAAACTATAAAAATTCTATCCAAATTTGCCACTCTAATATTGCTTGTAATTCAAATTAGGCCAGTTTCCACTCAAAAGCCACTTCTTCCCGATTGAGCAACTTCCAATATATATTTATGCGGCCAATTCTGCGTTTGTTTAATCTGCAAAATTGTCATCACCCCAATTATCGGTGGTTACAAATTTGATAAAAAACTGCATATCTTTGCGACTAATAGGCATGCCTTTATGATAATTTGCTGCAACATTAATACCCATTCTCTTTATAGGCTTTAAAGAATGCACATGCCCAAAAAAGTTGACCATATTTGGCTTTGTTTTTGATGGATAATGGTTCATATACACATCTATGCCAAAAATCTTTTTGTCTAGCATAATGCCATCTTTATAAACATCGGCAAATCCAAGATTTTTAAGTTTTTGTCTAAACTGTTCAAAACTCTCATCTTTCTCAAGTTTATCATGATTGCCACAGATTAAGTAAACTTTGCCATTTAGCCGTTTGATAACATTATAATCGCCAAAATCACCTAAATGGTACACAATGTCCTTTTTAGAAACAACGCTGTTCCAATTTTTGACAAGTGTTTCTGTCATTTCTTCTTTAGTTTTAAAACCAAACTGTTTGATTTTATACTTTCGCGGGTCATTAAAATGGGTGTCGGAAATAAAGAAATAGTTTGTTGGCGCAAAGTTGTTTGAAAGCCTAATAAGTTTTTTTGAAAAATCTTTCCACACCCCTTCTATTGATTTTAAGTCATATACATAATTGACAAGTTTGTTCATAGAAGTTTTTGTAAAATCTTTTAAAAGCAAGTTAACAGGCAAGCGTTTAACATAACAAACATCTGGGTCAATAAGATATGCCACAGGCAGAAGACTATACATTCTGCAAAACTCATCTCTAAAATCAATGTTTTCGGTCAATCTTTTATATAGATAGTTTCCTAGTTGATTTACCGCAACATCTTCCTTTATTTTTTCATAGGTTATAGCAAAAAGTTTTCCAGTATAACTTGGAAATACAGTAAGCGATGCGGTTGATTTTGCAACAATTTCAAAAGCCCGCCTGTCCGTTATATAGTTTACATCTGTAAATTCTTGATGAAATATATGTCTAAGCCCCAGCCACAAAATATTCAAATTTTTGGCAATAGAAGGTTTTTTTTCAATGGCAATAGCAACATTTGTAAGCGAGCCTAAACATACTATAGTTGTGTTTGCATGGCTGGCAAGTTCTATAATCTTATCAACCGCAGGAGATGTGTGAGTGTACAGTTCATCACAAAAACCACAACTCCCCTCAAAGCAAATGTCATAATCTTTAAAACCTATATAACGCATAACACGATGCGCCTCAAGTTCATTTTCAAGTTGAGTGTCTTTCAAAGTTAAGCCTTTATATTTAAAAGGCGCCAAAGTGATTGCTTGAACATCTAAAGATGAGTCGGCAAATGCATAGCAAAGTGCAAGATTGTCTTCTACAGTGTTGCCACAATCCAAATCTATAACAATTTTTCTTGGTGTTTTTTCTTTTTTCATTATCCTATCCTAAAAATAATTATAACATAAAGGAAGAACAAAACAAAATATTTAACAAATTTTTTAAAAGATTTTGCGAAGTATTTGCGTTATGATATAATACTACTATAGAGAGGTGCTTTATGTTGAGAAAAACGGTATTTATAACTGGTGGCTCCGGCGGAATTGGAAGCGCCACCGCTTTAAAATTTGCAAAAGAAGGATATAATATTGCAACAACCTTTTTGACAGGAAGTGTTTCGGAACTTCAAAAACAATGCGAAAGTTATGGCGTTGAATTTGAGGCTTATAAAATGGACCTTCGCGATGAGCAATCTATCAATCAAGTCTTTGATAAAGTTTTTAAAAAATTTGATTATGTTGACGCCGTTGTGTGCAATGCTGGAAAAGCCGATTTTGAAATGCTTTTTGCAGATGTCCCTTTAAACAATATTGACGAACTTTTAAATTGCAATTTGCGAGGAACAATTTTATGCAATCAACAAGCGTTTAAAAGATTTATTAAACAAAAACATGGTTCCATTGTCAATGTAACCTCTATTTTTGGTATTAATGGTGGTCCTTGTGAAGCCGTTTATTCTGCAACCAAAGGAGGTATTATTGGATTAACAAAGGCAGTTGCTATGGAAGGTGCTCCATATAAAATAAGGGTTAACGCTGTTGCACCTGGCTATATTGACACCAAAATGACTGCTCATTTTTCAAAAGAAGAAAAGCAACATGCGATTTCTATGACACCGCTTGCAAGAATTGGACAAGGTGATGATGTTGCAGAGGCTATTTTCTTTCTTGCTTCCAATAATTCTTCCTTCATCACGGGAGAAGTTCTCACAGTTTCTGGCGGTGTGCTTCGATTTTAATATAACAGCATATATTGCGATAATTAACAACACCAACACCAGCGCCCATTGTGCCTTCTTTTTAAAGAAGGCTTTTTTGTGCCCCAAAGTGCTTTGGGCGCAAAAAAAACAAACTCGCAACTAAAAGCGAGTTTGTTCAATGGGCGCACTTTACCAATGCAAAAATTTAAAAACGTGCCCACATGCTAGTTATCATTATTCCCACCATAAAAATCAAAAGCCTTCATAATTTCTTCCAAACTTTGCGTTGGACTAACCGCTTCTTTAAGGTCAAATCCACTCGATTGAATTTTCATAGTTCTCTCATTTTCTTCTGGTCTGGTGCTTAAAAACTTATCTACCAAATTATCATACTTGTCCCCTTCTTTAAGTTCCATTTCGGTAACAGGCTTAATCATGTTTTTCCCACTGCGTTCGATATGGACTTCTCTAACAGGTTCTGGTTTATCTTTTTTGTATTGTTGCATTTTATTGAGCAAAATTCTCATACTGTCGTTATCAGAAACAGAATTGATAGGCACATCATCGGTTTTTTTGTCTTGATTTAAAATTTTCGATATATCTTTTAAAAGTTGTTTATAAGAAGTATTGTGTTCCACTCCCGGATATTTGTTTTTCAATTCTTCAAAAAAGGCTAAAATTTGTTGGTAAACAAGTTTGAATTGTTCAGCCCGCAAATTTTCAAGATTTTTTGCCCCTTCATCTTGGAATTTTTTGTATGATTCAAGCACTGCTATAATATTTTTTTGGCGATTTTCCACTTCTTCTGTGTGGTTTTTAACTTCCAAAAGTTTGCGTTCAGATGCAATAACCTTTAATTTTTCTTCCATTATAGAGGCTTCATACTCTTTTTTTAAATTTGCAATGTATTTGTCAACTTCGCTTTTACTATAGCCATTAATTTCGTTTGAAAACATAAACTCCTCACTTTTGCGTCATACTACTTAATACAAATATTAACACAGAAAACAACAAAATTGCAACAAAAAATGCTAAAGGAAGCACTTTTTTTTGAAAGAAAAAGGTAAATATTGCACAAAAAAGAAAGAAAATAAAAGATGTTGCATGTAATCTGTTGTTAAAAAGCATATAACTTACAAGGCAGGCAAACGCAAATGCCATAAGAATAAAAGATGGATAAACATATAAAATACCCATAAAAAAACAATAAAAATATCCACCGCCAACAGCGAGCATGAGCGCCCCAAAAAAATAGGAACTGTCTATTCTCAAAAAGCCTCCCCTTAATAAAACGCAAAACCCTGCTTCCATAAGGAAGGCGAAAAACCAAAAATCTTTAAAATTTGAAAAAAATATAAAATATATGCTTGTAAAACAAAATAGTATAAAAGCCAGCACAAAAGATACTTGCAAGATTGTCGACTTCTTTATTTTAAATATTCGCGATTTCATAATAATATTTTGCCCAAATATTTATATTTTAAAAATAAACAAAAAACTTTACCTAATGCTTTGGCAAGGTAAAGTTTATTCTTCTTTATTAACTTTGTTCTCTTTATTATTTTCTTCATCTTGTTGAGATGATTTTGTCGCCTTCTCCTGTTCTTTTGGTGCAAAGCTATTCTGCTTTTCTTGAAGGCGCTTTTGCTTTGCCTCATTTTTTTGTTTTGCTTTTAATTCTCTTTTTTGTTGCAACTGCTGTTTTTTCTCTTTCTGTTTTGCCTCATACTGCGCAAGTTGTGCCGTCCAAACTGGTTTGAGTTCTGCAACTGGTTTGATTTTTTTATACTTTACCAACATAAAACTTGTAAATATCATAACCACGCCTGCAACGATAAGCAAAATACTCAAAAGTTGAGAAACTTTTATAGTGCCAATATACAAACTGTCGCCACGCAAAGCCTCAATCCACGCCCTGCCTATGCCATAAAGAATAAAATACATTGCAATAGAAGAGCCTCGATATCTATATTTATCCTTTCGAAGCAGAATTAATAAAATTGCAAACACTATAAAGTTCCAAATGCTTTCATAAAAGAAAGTTGACAAATGCCATTCTCCATTAATGATTGTTGAAAGTGGAAACCACATAAGGCTTTCATCGGTAACTTCAATGCCATAGCAACAACCAGCAAAATAGCAACCGATTCTTCCTATAGCCTGCCCTAAAATAAGGCTTGGAGCAATCACATCTGCCACATCAAGAAAGTTCTTTTTATGGATAAGACAGAAAAGCGCCACGCCAATTGCTCCGCCAATAACTCCGCCATAAACTGCAAGTCCTCCGTCCCAGATGCGCAATGCTTCAACAAAAGTGTAAGTATGGGCGCTAAAAATAACATAATATATACGCGCGCCAACAATGGCAAGTGGTAGCACATAGCAAGCCGCCAAAATAAAATCGTCAACAGTAAGTCCGCGCAATTTTGCATTTTTGCAGGCAACAAAAACGCCAAGCGCCATACCAATGGCGATTATAAGCCCATAATAAGATATTTCAATACCAAATAAAAACAGAGAATGTGCTGTAAAACCAAATAACATACATTTATTTTATGCAATTATCAAAAAAATGTCAAACAAAAACTTATCCCCTATTTAAACAATTTTTGCAATTTTGACAAGTTGTTCTGTGATAAATTGGTCATTTTTATCATAAGTTGAACAGCCCAAAACAGCAGTAATACTTGCTCCAGAACTAAACGCCTTGCCTAGTGATAGAATTTTTTGCACAATAACAATGCTTTGCATAGAATGATTGTACATTTTATTTTCATCAACAAAACAGCAATCAAGCACTCTAATAATATTGACAATATCGGGAACTACCAGAAGCACTTTTTGCCCATTTTCAAGCAAATTTTCACAAAGGTTTACACAATCAAGCGCTTGGTTTAAACTTTTTGAAGATATTTCGTCAAATTTGCTAGAAAAAACAAAACCCTTAAATTGTTTAAGTTTTATATCGTCTTCAATTGAAGAATTTAGCGATAAATAAACTACATTATAACCATTTTTTAATGCTTGCTCTTCAAGTTTTTCAAAACTTTTATTTTCATAAAAATTTTCTTCAACAAAAATAAGATTTCTTCTGCCAACATATATCTTTTTACCGTCAAAATCAATTGTTTGATTTGAAATAACAGGCTCTCCTAAAACTATTTTTTGAGGGGTATAACTAGATGCTTTAACTTTGTTTATCTTATTTATTTCAACTGCAAAATATTGATTTGAACTTGCCATTTTTGCGCGACATTCAACTTCATCACCATTCTTGATAAGATTGACAAATTTTAGTCCAACTGGCAAAAATATTGTATTTGATGTGTTAAAATCATAAAACATATAAAACTCATCATTAGCACTTTGACGCACAATACCACTAAAAGTGCCCTCTTTATTTGTTGCCCCGCCCATCACGGGCATAACTTGAGCAAAAGCCAAAATATCTTCATAAGAAACAAGTTTTGTTTGATTTGAAAAGTTTTCATGCATTGTCATATTGCTCAAAATGCTGTCAACAACTGCAAGTTTTTTGTAAGGTCTGCCTTTTTTTGTTATCACCACTTCGTCAATTTCGCCTTTATAAAACCTTTCAAGAATTCCTTCAATAAGTTGATCGCGTTTTTTTGTTGTTGGAGAAGGCACTCCCACCTCTCTAGCAAGGCCACGCAGTTCAAAAATTCCAAGTTTTTTCACTTCAAGTTCAATTCTCTTATTTTGATTTGAATTTGCAAGCATATTTTCCTCCGATTGTAAAAATTTATCTTACATGAGTGATGATAGAACATTTTTGTAAATTAGTCAAGATTTTTTGTAAAAAAATACAACATTCTTCAAATTTCGACAAAGATTTTAACATTTTTTGTGGAAAAATAGGTGAAATTGAAAGAAAATACACCTAGATAGAACACAATTTTAAAACTTTTAAGCTTATTTTAGACTATCAACATAATTAATATGCAAACAATTTACAGTGGAAACAGCGATGCCATCATTCCGCCTGCAACAGCAAAAACATAAAGCATAGCAGTTATCAAAATATTTTGCCATGTTTTTTTATAGTTTGTTGTAAACAGCACAATAAGACCTACACCTGCCCCTGCACACAATCCACCAACAAGTGCTGGAAAATATAGAACGCCACTCATAAAAAGTTCCACCAAAAAGACAGAGGCTGCACAATTTGGAATAAGTCCAATAAGGCAAGCAATAAGAACTTGCAAATACACATTGTTTGTAAACAAAACAGAGAGTGGCTCAAGTCCGCCAGCGTAACCTTCAATCAAATTTATAATCAATGTTGCAACAAAAACATAGGCAACAATAATTGCGGTATGTTTTAATGCATCAAGAAAGATATTTGTTGCACAGCAGTGGCTGTGGGCATGTTTATGTTTGTGCTTTTTGCCCTTCGCGTCATCTTCTTGATGAGAATGTTCATGTTCTTCTATCACCTGTCCTTCAACAGCAGATTGAGAAATTTCATTTACAGTTGAGCCACACTCGCATTCATCACAATCGCAAGACTCTGTGTCTGCAGGCACTTTTTCAACATTCTTTTCTATTTCCGCTTTTTCTTGCTTTTCAATTTGTTTGTCAAACTTGTCATGATACTCGTTTAATTTGACCTGCTTTTTTGAAAAAATTCTTATAATTCCATCAACTAAATAGCCTATAATAATTGCATACACAAATTTGATAAGTATAAGCCAAAGCATATCTGGAATAAATTCTGGTTTAGCAATCATAAGCGGAATTGCTTCATCACTTGTTGCAATAAACACCGCAAACAGCGTTCCTATTGTGATAATTCGTTTTGAATATAAATCACTCATAACAGATGAAAAACCACATTGAGGAATGCAACCTAAAAAAGCACCAACAACAGGCCCTGCCTTATTTGTGTGGTGCAAAATTTTTGAATATCTTTGGTTGTCATTATGAGAAAAATAACTTACTAGAAGATAGGCAAGATAAAGTATTGGAATAACGATTGCCGTATCTTCTAGAGCGTGCAACAAAGAGTGCCAAAAAATTTCCATTTACATTCCTTTCAATTTGTTGGTATATCATCAATTTTCATTTGTTTCGACTTTGTTTTTTTCTTAGGTTTAACCGGTTCTTCTTCCACTCGGTCGGTCAAACTTTCATTATATTGTTGTTCTTCTGCTTTCGTTTCTGTTGTTTCATCTACAGAAATAACAGGCTGGGTTTCTGCGCTTTGTTTTGCCTCTTGTTTAACCTGTTTATATTCTTCCATACGCTTTGCGCTTTCTTTTGGAGAATAAAGAATTATTGTTTGCCTGTCTTGATAGTCAATTTCCCCTGCCATATTTGCAGAAATCAAACTTTTGCCTATCATTTCATGAATTTTACCCTTATTTAGAGTAGAAATTTCACTGCTATCGGCAATAATGTCAACTGCGCCATTGTTGATAGTTCCGATTTTGCCTTCATTCAAAAGGTAAGTAATGTTTCCATTAAGCATAGAAACAAGTTTTGCATTGTTAAAAATACCGGTAATCTTTCCGTCTATCATGGTAACCACTCTTGCCTTGTTTCGAACAAACATAACTTCGCCTTCTGTCATTGTGGCAAGTTCCGCTTTTTCGTCAACAAAACGGATAAATCCACCATTCATAGTGCCAATGGTGCTTTTTCCGCGAACATAATCTATTGTGCAAGAGTTGATTGTGGTGATAGAACTTTTGCCTTCAACGGTGGTGATTTTTCCGCTTTTAAAAAGCCCTATTTTTGCTTTACCTGTCAAACGAGTAATCTGCCCATTTTCCACCATTTGAACTTTTGCCTTACCACCTATTTCACTAAAAGTGCAATCAAAACTTTCAAGCACAACAGCCGTTCCGCTTAAAGAAACATTTTGACATTTATTTAAGATATGCACTCCGCTTGAAAGCGAGAAGTTTGACTCTTCGTCATGGATAATTGGGTCAACAACTTTTTCTTTTCGTTTAAACCACATGTTCCCCTCCAAAAATACGACTTAATACTATTATATTCTGCACCTACAAAAATAACAAAACATTTAAGTAAAAAGTTTAATTTTAATTTTTACAGTAATAATATATCACAACTTTTCTCTCTATGCAAATGATTTCAAAAAATTTTAAAAAAGATTATCAAAACAGTTGACTTGTCAACCGC
>CALVNU010000025.1 GCA_944349915.1 uncultured Clostridia bacterium
TATTTTTTATATTTTTTTATTTTTAAAATTCTTGATTTTTTTATTTTTTTATTAATTTTATTTTTTTTAATTTTTTTCTTGTCAATTTGCAAACAATTTTTTATAGATATTATTTATAAAATAAATATTTATTATATAAATAAAAGTTGCAAATTTATTTTGAAATTTTTCTCTTGTGTGATAAAATCAAATTGTATAAAAATGTCGAATTAGGAGTAAAAGTTTATGAAAGCAAAAAAACTGTTTAATTCAATTTGTTTAACACTTGTCTTGATAGGTGCGCTTGTGGGCGGTCTGTTTTTATCAAGCGGAAAAAATGCATCGCAAACTAACGCTGCATTTACAGATTACACCGAAATATCAAACACCCTGCCCGAATATCTTATCACATCTGGTGGCACATCAACAGAAGACAAAAGCATTGTTCTGCTTGGCGTTGGTGGCACCTATGAACTTTCAATAGCAAATCATGAAATATCTCCTCTTGACGGCAAGACAAATTATGCCTATAAGATTAATGATTTGGAATATTATTATTTCAACTTTACAAACGCCCTGTCTCTGTATAAGGACACAAACAATACAAATGACTATACAGGCAGACAAAATCTTTTACAATTAACTCCTATTTCAAATTTTGCACGCCAGCATACAAACTCTAATCCAGTTGACGGTTTATCCATTCCTCCTCAAAAATTAGACATCTCTTTCGCGTTGGGCGAGCAATTTAGCGTTGACGATTCCGAGATAACCTTGACAGAAGGTCTTTATACACTTGTTATTCCTATGACACGCTATTACACATATGATGGCGGAGTTACCTACGACACCGACTCATCGGAAAATGTGCAAATAGAATACACTTTTATGGTGTTTAATTCAACAACCTACTTTAACTCTACCACTGGTCTGCAAAATGCAACTATGGAAAACACCGAAAATGTAACTCTAACAAACAACAGTGGTTATTCAATGTTCTATTTTTACAACTATTCTTCATCTAAAAACAACCTTCCAGTATTTTCTTATAACCCTTATGTTTATCAATTAACAGTAAACTACACCGACTATAATCAAAACACATTCTATCGCAAAGTTGAATACAACGGAAGTGCTTTTGAACTTAAAGATGAAAATGGAAACATTGTAAGTGAAAATGAAGAATACATCATGACAGGCTACATCGAAGAAAACAACACTGCCTACATATCATTTAATGAACTTGGAATTTACGACATCTCTTTTGAATATCTCTATCGTGTTGAAGGAAGCAATGAAATCTATGAACTTCCTTTTGACCAACTTATTACCAGTTCCACTTCCAACATTCAAAACAACAAAGCACAAAGACTTTATATCTATGGCTACCAAGCAATGTACACCAATTTTAATGAACCTGTCGACTCGGCAACAAACCAAAGATATTCACGAGAACTTAAAACTATTAGCGATAATTTTAAAACATTTAGTCAATCTGCAGACATAACTTCGGCATTTATGGATTCTACTTATGCTTCGTCATATCCACAACATAGCTTCACTACATATACAATTGATAATATCAAAACAGCCGTACAAACCTTTATAAATATAAAAAACGAAACTCCTATCACCAAAAACGAAACTCCTATCACCACAAATCAAGTGCCTATAAGATTTTTGTCAAATGTGACAATAAGTAACGCGAAATTATATAAGGTTACCACCGGCTCTAGTGGTTCAAAATCACTTGATAATGGGACAGCCTTTACCAATGAAAACCAAAACACACCAGGAACCTATGTCTATATTATTACATATACATTTGACAGTTATCTTGGACAAGGCGGTGTTCAACAAAGTGCATATTGTCACTATCAAATTTTCTATTTCGAAATTACAAATGAAACCCCTTCTGTTACAGTTGTAGACAAAGAAGGCAACAACTTTTCAACAACAAAATATACAAACAAATCTGTTTATCTTATCAATGAATCAACTGACAGTCCATACAACGCAGATGTAACTATAGAACTTTCAATCTACGACTACGCAACCAATCAATCACAAACGGTATCTTTCCTAGACCTTGCAAATTTTGATAGAAACACATATACCTATTTTAGTTCTTTAAATAATACTAGTGACATGACTGCCCATAACGGAAAAGAAGCAGTTTTGATAAACAGTGAAAGCGCAAATGCAAACAGACGCTACACAATAAGATACCGCTCAACCATGACAGAATACAATTTTTACACTTTTACCATAGACACAAATGAGATTGTATTTGAAAATCCTAAAATGGCTGAAGCAGGCACTGACGGAAGTTATTCTTTGACAAAAGACATAACCACCCCTACAACCAACTCACCTTTTGCTTTTGTTTGGAATGAAAAAACAAGTGGCGCAACCACATATGGTTATGTAAAATATTTCCCGCTTGAGTGGATTGACTACTATTCATCTCTGCAAACAGAAGCGCCTCTAAATTATGCACTGCTTCTGCAAAGACTTATTCAACTCAAAATTATTCCAGTAACTTACACCATCAATTTTAGCAATGGTTCTGACTGGAGCCCTGTTGAAAACGCAAAAGGATTAAACACGCAAACTGGCACATCTATAAAAACAGATGCGGGGCTATACCTACTTGAAGTCTATGACATTGCTGGCAATACTGGTTTTTATATCTTTGTTCTTGAAGACACAGAACCAAGGTTTATAAAAACAACTACCAGTTCAAATACTCAATTTGAACTTTTGTCTTCTTCTGACATTATTGCAGTAAGCGATGCAACTGTAACTTTGAACTGGGGAGATTATAAAGCAATTCTCTTGCAAAACTATAGCACATTTGATAACATCCAGCCTTATCCATATGCATATATGGTTGATAGCAACACTGCAAAAACAGCTCTTAAAAACACACTAAGCAAATATACAAATCCAAGTGAAAATCAAAATATACAAGCACTTAACATTATTTCCACAAACATACCAGGAACCTCTATTCCTTATTCAAACAACTATTTGACGATAGAAATTGAAGATAACTTTGCAGTCAAAACACCTTCTACAGACAATTTTGTGTCGCTTAATGGCAACAGTTTCCAACTTGAACTGTTGACGACAGACAACGTTGCAAATGAAGGAACTTATCAAATTTTGTTAAGAGACAAATCAAACTCAAAAATTGCAGGAAATGCTCTTAATAGTTTGCAATCTTTCCCAAGCACTATAATGTCAATCACAGTGACATCCGACTCATCGGAACTGTTTATAAGAGATGGCAATGATAATGTTCTCACCCAAGCAGGTTTTTCATTAACTGGCAACTTCTATAAAGATGCAGAAGAAAACCTAAGTAAAAACAATGACAACGAAGAATATACAGAAACAGATTTAACTTATCGCTATGGATACTACACACCTATAACAAACTCAAAACAAATCAAACTTACATTTATTCCTTTTGCTTCGGATGGTGCCGAGGTAAGCAATATAACTTTGGAATATTATGAATATGTTGTTGATTATACTGCAGACGGCAATTATGCTTATTACAATATTGCTTCCACCCCTGCGACAACAAGAACACTTTTTGACATTGAAACAACTCCTTCTGGCACAACAGGAAAAAAACAAGAAGTTAACATTGAACTTGGCAACAGCGAGTTCCCACTTGCTGGAAGGTATGTTATAACAAGAACATACAAAACACAAAATTCTGAAAACTTGTATGACTATTATGAAAGAACGATAACCATTGATGTTGACCCTTACAACCTTATAACCCCAGTTGAATCGGTTACTTCAAATGACACTTCATGGGTGGAAAGTTTGATTGGTGGCGACATTGTGTTAAGCATGTATAGCGGAGCAAATCAATCAAGCATTCAAGTTTCTTTCCCATTCGATAAAAACAACAAACCTGCAGACAGTTTCTACAACAAAGAATGGAGCGAAGGTCAAGATGAAACACCTATCATTTCTGTGGCAGGAAGCAAACTTCCTATGACGCTCAATATTCCTAAATATAAATACACAGTAAACGCATATTACGATGAAACTTCAAACTCTTTCTCTGTAACAGAAAACAACAACCTTTCATACTACGGAAACGCATATATTGACGAAATAAAAAATGGTGAAACAACAATAAGATATGATGTTTATGTTGAAGGCATTCTTGTTCAAACATTTGCATCGCAAGCGGATGCTATAGAATTTTTAGCCAGAACATCAATCACGCCTTATGAAATTTTTGCAGTTGTTGAATATGTTAATGGAAATAATAGAAGATATTATGCAACCAACGGCTCTTCTTCAAACGGATACTTGACTTTCTATGAAGCAACCATGGAGGGTGTTGATAATGGTGAAAAACCAATCATTACTGGCAACACCCCTATCGACAACTTCTATCAAGCAGGAACATATAGAGTAACACTATATCAAGCAAGCAATCAAGTTGGCTCCGATTTTGCAAAATTCTATAAATTTGCTTTTGAAATCACCTCTCAAGCACCTTATGCCGATGTTGTAAATGCTTTTACTGGTGAAATCTTGCTTGAAAAAAGCAACTCGACCGCCAACCATGTAACCACAGTGGAATATTATACAAACTCAAATTCTTTGAGATTTGAATGGGAAATTCCAACAAGTCAATATCTTGCAAAAATTGATGTAAACTCTATTACAGCGGAATACTACTCCTCTGCAACAGTTTCCGTTGGAGAGACTTTACAAATACCTTCACTCAATGCAAACAGCACTTACTTTAACATTGATTTAGACCCAGACAAAATCACGCAAGCAGGTGCATATCTTGCAGTATCAATGCAATTTGAAGGACACAATGACCTATATTACAACACATTGAGAATTATTGTTCATTTCGACACAACCGCTCCAACTCAAAATGTAGACAATCTTATAAACAACTTTGCAAACTCAACTTTAGGTCAATTTACAAAAGAATATCTTTGGGCAAATGTTCGAGAAAACTTCTCTTACGCCGAAACTTCTGTTGATGGCTCAAACTTGCAAAATATTGCATATTCTTACACTCCAAGCGCTGGCAATTATCGTGGATTTGCATATACCGTTACAGATTCTTTCTTCTTGGAAACTTTGAGAAACACACTTGTAAGCGCCAATAACTATGCCACTCAAAATATTTACTATAAATATATCGGGCAAACTAGTGAGGCATCTTCAACCTATCTTCAAAATTTTGTTTCTGCCACAACAAAAGACACCTTTGTTGCTTCTGCCTTTATCCCATACAGCGCAGACTACCCAAGCACTCCCGAAAACAGTTATGGCGTTTATGAAGTTGTAGAAATTGACTCTGCTGGCAATATGGTAACCTATCTTGTCAACTATATAGCCTCAAGCAACTCTCAAGAAGATGAAGAAGAGGCAAATGCCATCACATTTGAGCGTATTTCAAGCAATGGTGAAACTTTGACAACTTCAATTAAAGATGATAAAATTGTTCAAGGAATAAATCTTTATTCTGGCACAGGCATGAGCATAACCGAACTAAACTATCAAAACAATCCATGGGGATTCTACAGCACAATTTTAAATAATGGAACAGTTGCCTACTATTTACGCTCACCTGCCCTTGCAAACAATCAAATTTATCTTGTTACAACAAATAATGGTCAAAAAGTTTTAACCATAACAACATTAAATCAAATTTTCCCAGCATCGTTGAATTCTTCATCAACAAAACATTCAATGGTGTTTGGCGATAGCCTTAATGGGCAAACAAAGCGCGTTTATTTCACAATTATGGACGCAAACCTTATAACCAACACAATAAGCAACAATGTAAATCAAGCAATCCTTGAAATCACTGTGCCAACAGCAAACCAAATTGCTTCAACAACAATTGGTCATGTTTATCCAGTTAATATTGAAGTATATCAATTTGCAAATGGTGCTTGGCAAACAACTCCTCTGCTCCGCGCTTCACAACAAGAGGCAACCTATGGCACATGGACACCGGCAACATCTACCGATGGGACAATCACAATCTCAACTATCACAGGTGCTTCAAGCAATATATTGAGAATTACGGTAAATATTGGCTCAAACACAAAAATTAGGTATAATATTACAGACAACTTTGGCAATGAAATTACTATCATTCAAATTGCAAATGAACCCGTGTTTGATGAAATCACTGGAGGCAACTATCTCTACACTATTGCTCAAGGCGGAAATGACACCCTCTATCTTGCGGACCGCACATTAAACTTCTCATACAACACACAACTCTATGGTGCTGTTGTTGAAAGTTATACAAATGGCGCATGGCAGGTTTATGAAGGATTTGGAGAGTCACCACCCTCAAACAGTATCCGCACTTTAAGCTTTGCTTCAAATGCGGTAACTTACAATGACATCTATAGAGTTTACATTTACGATGCCGAAGACACCGAGCATACCGACATTTTGCGAACGGTCTACTTAAAACTTTACAATGCTTTGCCAGAATATTCCGAAATAACCAATACATCAACTGTTAATCATAACTATATTCAAATGAGAAACAGATATGGTGAAGTGCTTACCGATGGCATAACATTAACTGGTCAATCCGTCAACTTTAATGGTCAATTGCTAACTGCAAATGCAACCAAGTTTACAACTTATTCTCAAAATGTTACTCTCACCTTTACAGATGGTCAAACGCTTGCAACTTCTGGCAACCAATTTAATCAATATAGCACATTAAGTTACAGTGTTTATGTTTACGATGAAAGCAACAACAGTTGGACCAATATCAATAGTTCGTTTGATGGATATCAATTTAGTGGGCATGGTCAATACACAATTCTTGTCAAATATGATGACGGACAATTTGTTGAAGGCAATTTCTTTACCAATATGTGCAAAATTTTCTATCTTGAAATTCTCGACTCTTCAACTATTTACTATCATATAACAGTTGATGGAATTGAAGTTTCACCATCCAACATTCTATACACAAACGATTCTGGTAGAACTTTTGAGGCAACTTATATCGTAGGCGTTGACTATGATGACAGTTTAAGAGTTCACATTGACTGGAACGAAGACGAAGAAATCAATTTAACTTCTAGTATCACTGCTCAATACCCTGTTGCAGATGGCGTGTATGTGGAAGAATACAGTTATAACAGCACAACTTCATCGGGATATTTTGCAATAATTTATATCACCCCAAGCACAAACTTTATTGAACCTATAACTTATGAAGATGCAACAGGCTCACTTGCGCAGATAGAAGGCAATTCGCTTAGCGTTTACGCAACAGAAGCCGAAGTGAATTTTGAAAGACTCAAAATCAACTACAAATCTTACTATGGTATTACGCAAAACAAAATAAATGTAAGGGTTGAAAAATTTGTAAATGGAAGTTACAAAGAAATCGGTGTTGTAACTCATAGTGCAACAAATGAAGACTCTTCATATATCTATCTCGACAGAGAAGGCAGTTATAGAATTTATTTCATCGATTCTTGCGAACCTGCAAATGTTCACATGTTTGGAAACAACCAATATTTGACTGTAACCTTTATAAACGAAGTTCCTTTCTTTATTTCATATAATGTTGAAACTGGAGAAGTTGACGAAAGTGGCACACCGATAACACAAACTTATGTTGGTGAAAAGGTTCAAAAAGCGGTTTACAATCACCCTATCACAATAAGTCTTTACAACATATCCAACTATTTCCAAGGATATCCAACAATCACTGCAAAAAAGAATGGTCAACCTATCACAATTTCAAATGCAAATGCAACAAGTTACACTTTCTCCGAACCAGGATATTACTCAATATCTTTTAGTGCAATTTCAAGAGAAAATGGAAATGCTATAAGACAAAGCGAATACAACTTTACAATCATCAATGCAAATGAATCAAGATATGCCTACTCGTTTGCAAATTATGAAAATTATTATGTAAAGAGCATAATCCGAAATGGTGAAGACATCACTCAAAGTTTGATTAACATGACCGACTTTGGCACAACAATCATCGACAATCAAGTTTATTTGTCAGAATTTGTTTTGAGTTTTGGCGATGAACAGACAGGGGCTGGAAATTATCAAATAACCATCTCTTCAAATCAAAGCAACCTAAGTTCTATCTTACAAGAAGACTTTACCTTCAATGTTTGGATAAACAGCGCAACTCCTCCTATAACAATTTCGGTTGCGGAAGGCGGAAGTTCTTCTGGTGCAATTTCGGTTACATTAAATGTTCAAAACTTCTACAATGCAATTGGAGACAGTTATATTATTGTTGGACCAAACAGGTATGATTTTAACTCTAGCAACCTTTCATCCTATGGTGAAGTTGCCACTTTCCAAATCACAACAACTGGAACTTGGTACATTCAAGTTTATTCGGCAAGTGGAGACATGCTCTATTCATATAAGGTTTATAAAACAGAACCTTTGAATGCATTCTCAATTATTGCAATTGTGATTGCTGTTATTGTCTTGATAATCATCATAATAATCACAGTAAAATTAAGAAAACGACAAAGAGTTAAGTAACAAAAAAACGCATTAAATCAATGCGTTTTTTTTGTTAATATGTCATTTTTTAAAGTCGCTTACATTTCTTTTATTCTTAATGCATTTATTCTTATCAAAAATGCCATTATATCGCGTTTTTATTACAATTTGCATGATTTCTTTTGCCTAAATAATATTTTTCATTATAACTAAAATATCTTTATATAACGACCTTATAACCAAAATTTCTTTATAAAGCAAAACCTATGCAAAACATATCTATAAAGCAAACCCTGTGTAAAAAAATATCTATAAATCAAATTTTAATTTAGAATTTATCGTTTATCTACAAAACTAAAATTTTCATCTTTAACTTTTATGCAATAACTTTTATTTGTTTGCAAATTACCCCTAAAAAATATTTTCGTGTTTTTGCATTCTTCGTTTTGCAGATACTTTATTTTATAAAAATTGTAACCCAAAATATTTAAAAATGGATTGATATAAAAAAGTTTATTTTTCACATAAACAACTCCAATCATAGTTAAAATTATAATAAAGACCACAAACATTGAAACTCTTGAAAGGTCAAAAGTTATGGCAAACAGCACAAACAATGAAAAATATCCCAAAAAGTGTCTGTCTGTTATATTCTCGGCCTGCAAAATCACCACTTTTACAGATTTTGCACTTGATTTATGAATTTCTAGCCATAGCCCAAACATGCCAAGAATTATCAAACAAATAAGCATAATAAAAACAAGAGTGTTTAGAACATTAAAAGTGAGATTGCTGTTTAAAATTTCAACAATCTCTTTTACAAGAATCAAAACATACATGGGAATGAATGCACTCAAAAAAAGTAAAACATCTGTCATATTTTTATTATTTTCAAAACAAATAAAAATATTAAACTTTGCCGTAAAATGCACAAAAGACAACTCAATTATCAAATTATTGAATAAATATCTAATAAATAAGATATAGCAAAA
>CALVNU010000026.1 GCA_944349915.1 uncultured Clostridia bacterium
AGAAGAGATTTTGCAAGGTTGCAACGAGCGCCAAAGAACTGCATTTGTTTTCCAACCTTCATTGCAGAAACGCAACAAGCAATAGCATAGTCATGTCCGTAAATAGGTCTCATTGCATCATCACTTTCATATTGAATACTGTCGGTTAAAATTGAAATCTTTGCGCAATATTTTTTAAAGTTTAAAGGCAAAGAATTTGACCACAAAACAGTTAGGTTAGGTTCTGGAGAAGGGTCAAGATTGATAAGGCTATGCAAAAATCTAAAACTGTTTTTAGTTACAAGACTATGTTTGTCATCAAGCATGCCACCAATGCTTTCTGTAACCCAAGTAGGATCTCCGCCAAAAATTTCATCATATTCTGGCGTTCTCAAGTGTCTTACAAGCCTTAGTTTGATTGTAAACTGGTCAACAAGTTCTTGAGCCTCTTCTTCTGTAAGACAGCCTTCTTTCATATCTCTTTCAAGATAGATGTCTAAAAATGTAGAAGTTCTGCCTAAACTCATGGCAGCGCCATTGTTTTCTTTTACTGCTGCAAGATAAGCAAAATATGTCCATTGAAAAGCCTCTCTTGCATTTGTTGCAGGAAGAGAGATGTCAAATCCATATCTCATTGCCATATTTTTTATTCTACCAAGCGCTTTGATTTGTTCATTAACCTCTTCACGAAGTCGAATTGACTCTTCATCTTTAATTTCTACCATATCTTTAGAAATAAGGTCTTTTTTCTTTTCTTCAATAAGTCTATCAATTCCGTAAAGAGCAACTCTTCTATAGTCACCTATAATTCTTCCCCTGCCATAAGCATCTGGAAGCCCAGTGATAAGTCCTGCACTTCTAGCCCTTCTTATGTCTGGAGTGTATGCATCAAAAACACCGTCATTATGAGTTTTTCTTATTCCGCTTGCAAAGATGTCATGTAAGTGTTTGTCAAAGGTGCGATTGTAGGCTTTTAAAGATTGGTCAACCATTCTTAGTCCACCAAAAGGATTTACAATTCTTTTAAGTGGAGCATCTGTTTGAAGGCCTACAACAACTTCATTTTTTCTGTCAATGTATCCTGCTGGATAGTTGTCAATTCCAGAAACTCTTTTTGTGTCTACATCTAGCATGCCTTTTTTAAGTTCTTCTCTTAAAAGTTTGTCGCATTTTGCCCAAACTTTTTCTGTCTTTTTGCTTTTTGGGGCAAGAAAAGAGTCGTCTCCTTTGTATTCTTTATAGTTGTTATCAATAAAAGAAGACACATCTATTTCTGTTTTCCAATTTTCGCCTTTAAATGAGCGCCATGCTTCTTTTTTTTGATTGATTTCTTTTGTTTTCATAATTCCTCCGTCTGTAAAAAGATTATACTCTTTTGCCTGTTGTTAAGTCAATCAAAATAAGCCCTCTTGCACAAAAATTTGCTATTGACTTTCTAAAGATTTATGATAGAATATGTTTAGGAGAGGGTTATGAAAATTACAGAAGATATTGTTAAAACAAAAAAACTTGTAAATCATATTTTGATTGAAAGTCCAGAAAAACTTGATATAGAAAAACTAAACAAGCAAACAATTTACCTTTGCAAAAAAAGAAACATTCATTTGCCTGCAAGCGAGATTGAAAAGGTTGTAAATGATGTTTTGGCAGAATTTTATGATATAGGCCTTATCACTGGAGATGAAAAACGCGGTTTTTACTTAAATTTTCCAAATCATAGATTTGAGCAAAAAGGTTATGATAAAAATATTGAAAACCTTTCTAATAGAAGATTTCAATTTTAATATTGATAAAAATAAAAATCAAGAATAAAATTTTTTCTTTCTCACAAAATAGAAAAAGAGGTTTTTATGAGATTTTTATTTTTTTCACTAATTTTTCCAATTTTGTTTTGCGTAAACTCTCAAACTGTGGTAGATTTAATTGGCGAGGTGAACATGATTGTTTTTTACAATGACGGACAGATTGAATCGACAACTCTACAACAGTTTGAAAAAATAGACTCTTTGTTTGAAGATGCCATTTCAAACGCATGTCAAATGCCTGCTTATGGAGTTAGCCTTGACAATCTTACAAAGGAAGAGATGAAAAAAGGTTTTTGGCTGGAATTTAAGTTTGACCAAACTTTTGTTTTAAACGAAATGCCTTTTGACAGTCTTTTGGTAAAAATTGAACAAAACTGCTTTGGTGTTAATCTTATTCGTGGAAATGACGGAATTTATGAAGGAAGATGTTTCTATTTAGATTTAAACGGAAAAACTTTTGACGACCTTTATAAATATCTTACAGAAATTGCAGGTGAAAAATTTGAAGTTGAAAATGTTGAGATAAAAGATACCGAAATTCAAGAAGAATTGTCGGAAAATGAAAAAGAAGACAAACGAGAAAAAGAAATAAGCAAAAGCGGGCGCACTTTGATTGAAAAATTGAATTAACCTTCATCTTTGAAGGTTTTTTTATTGTCAAAAAAAATATTTTGTTGTATAATACCTTGTATTATGGAAAAATTTGACGCAATTGTTATCGGTGCCGGTCATGCAGGCTGTGAGGCAGGACTTGCTCTTGCACGAACAGGACATAAAACACTTCTGTTATCGCTCAATCTTGATGCGGTAGCATTTTTGGCATGCAACCCTTCTATTGGCGGAACTGCAAAAGGTCAACTTGTTTGTGAAATAGATGCCTTAGGTGGCGAAATGGGGGTTAACACAGATAAAACCCTTATACAACTGCGTATGTTAAACAGAGGAAAAGGCCCTGCAGTGCAAAGTTTAAGAGCGCAAGCCGACAAAGTAAACTATCATAATGAAATGAAAAAAACGCTTGAAAAAACACCAAATCTATATTTAAGACAGGGCGAAGCAATTTCTATCCAAGAAAATGAAAATGGCGAAAAGGTTGTTACAACTGCTGTTGGAAGCCAGTTTGTTTGCAAAGCGGTGGTTTTTGCAACGGGAGTATATCTTAAAAGCAGAATAATAATTGGAGACTACACAAAGGATGTTGGACCTAACGGTTTTGCAAACGCCGAAAAGTTATCCGATAGCCTTAAAGCGCTTGGAATAAAACTTTTAAGGTTTAAGACGGGAACCCCTGCTAGAATTAATGGAAGGTCTATAGATTATTCCAAACTTGAAGTGCAATATGGCGAAGAAAATATTCAAAACTTTTCCTTCTTGACAAAATCAAAACCAAACAATGTTGCAGTTTGCTATCTCACCTATACAAACGAAGAAACGCACAACATTATAAAAGCAAATCTTGACAAAGCCCCTGTTTTTTCTGGACTTATCAAGGGTGTTGGACCAAGATATTGCCCTTCTATAGAGACAAAAATTGTAAGGTTTGCCGATAAAGAGCGCCATCAATTGTTTTTAGAGCCAGAAAGTTTGTCAACAAACGAAGTGTATATTCAAGGATTTTCAACCTCTATGCCAGTTGGTGTGCAAGAGAAAATGATTCACTCCGTTGCAGGACTTGAAAAGGCGGAAATAATGAGAGATAGTTACGCAATCGAATATGATTGCATAGAACCTACTCAACTTTTGCCAACCCTTGAATTAAAAGAACATAAAGGACTGTTTTTTGCAGGTCAAATCAATGGAACTTCTGGCTATGAAGAGGCTGCTGCACAAGGAATTATTGCAGGAATAAACGCGTCTTTATATCTTAACAACAAAGAGCAACTTGTTTTAAAACGAAGTGATGGATATATAGGTGTTTTGATTGATGATATTGTTACAAAAGGAACAAATGAGCCTTATAGAATGATGACTTCCAGAGCTGAATACAGACTTTTTTTGCGCTCCGACAATGCCGATTTAAGACTTACGGAAATTGGAAGAAAAGTTGGACTTGTTGATGATGAACGCTGGAATACTTTTTTGCAAAAGAAACAAAAACTTGAAGATATTTTTAAACTTTTGACTGTAAAAATAAAACCGCAAGAACTTAAAAAACTTTTTGAAGAAAATGGAGAAAGTCTTCCAAAAGAAAGTTTGACAGTTAAAAATATTTTAAAAAGAAGCAATATTGACGCTTTTAAGTTTAATGAAAAATTTGGTATTTTCAACGATTTTGACTTTGAAATTATCAACGAAATGAATATTATGGTGAAATATGAAGGCTATTTAAAACAGCAGGAAGAAGAAATTGAAAAATTTAAGAAAAATGAAGATATTTCAATCCCAAGCAATTTTGACTATAGAAAATATCATGGACTTAGGCTTGAGGCTATTGAAAAACTTGAAAATATAAAACCTTTAAACATTGGACAAGCCTCTAGAATTTCCGGTGTTTCACCTGCAGATATTGCTGTGTTAACAGTTTTAGTTAAAAAGTTTAAAAAGGAAAACAATGGATAAAAAATTATTTTTGAAAGATGCTTTTTCAAAATATAATATCAATTTGACAGACGCCCAAGTTGATAAATTTTTGCAATACTATAATTTTTTGTTAACAGAAAACAATAAATATAACCTTACAGCAATAACAAATTTTGAAGATGTTGTTTATAAGCATTTTATTGACAGTGCACTGCCTGCCTGCTGTCTAAAAGCAAATGCAAGCGTTGTTGATATAGGCTCTGGTGCTGGCTTTCCTGGTGTTGTTTTAAAAATAATAAGAGATGATTTGTCAATAACTCTTGTCGACTCATTGAATAAAAGGGTTAATTTTCTAAATCAACTTATTTCTCTTTTGTCTTTAAAAAATATAATCGCACTACACACTCTCGCAGAAGATTTTGCAAAAACAAACTTTGAAAAATTTGATTACTCCACTTCTCGAGCGGTTGCCACTCTTCCAACATTAAGCGAATATCTTTTGCCTCTTGTCAAAGTTGGCGGACAAGTTGTTGTTTACAAATCACAAAAACTAGATGAAGAAATTTCTTTATCTCAAAAAGCAATTAAAACTTTTGGTGGAAAAATTGCAAAGGTTGAAAATTTTATAATTGAAGAAATTTCTTCCGAAAGAAAAATCTTGATTATAGAAAAAATTTCTCATTGTCCAAAAATATATCCGCGTGGCAAAAATCTTCCAAAAACAAAGCCGTTAATTTGAAAATATTTGATGTAAATTTTATTTTTTGACAAGACATATAAGGTTGACAAAACAAAATTTTAAACTTATAATTTTATAAAAGGGGTGTTTTATGCAAGACTTAGTAACTCTCTGGCAAGCCGTGCTTGACAAACTTGAACTTAATGTTTCAAATGTTTCTTTTATTATGTGGTTTAAGCCACTTAAGGTTTTAGATTATTCCGATGAAAACAAAAAAATCGTTGTGGCTACAAACTCATCATCTGCAAAAAATCAAATTATGAGAAACTATTTTGACAAACTTTCTTCTGCAATAAAAGATATTTTTGGTGAAAATATCGAAATTGAAGTTTTGGACCCTAATGAAGAAATTGAATTTATAAAAAAACATGGCGAAAAAAATATTCAAAAAGAAGTTGAAGTTTCAAAAAATCCTTTCAAAGAAAAATACACTTTTGATAACTTTGTTGTTGGCAAAAGCAATCAATTTGTTTATGCCGCAGCCCGCGCTGTTGCAGAACACCCTGGAGAAAAATTTAATCCACTTTTTATTTATGGTGGTGTTGGACTTGGAAAAACTCACCTTTTGCACGCAATAGGCAATTATCTGCATGAGTTTAACCCAAATTTAAAGGTGTTGTATGTAACTTGCGAACAGTTTGCGAATGACTATATTGAAAGTTTAGGCTCAAACACAAAAAACAAAGCAATTTTGGAGTTTAGAACAAAATATAGAAATCTTGATGTGCTAATGATTGATGATATTCAATTTATTTCAAAGAAAACATCAACGCAAGAAGAATTTTTCCACACTTTTAATGAACTTTATCAAAACAACAAGCAAATTATCATAACATCGGATAGACCTCCAAAAGATATTGAAACACTTGCTGACAGATTGCGTTCTAGATTTACATGCGGACTTATTCAAGATATTCAATCCCCTGACCTTGAGACAAGAATTGCAATATTAAGAAAAAAATGTCAACTTGAAAAATATGTTATCGACAACGATGTTATTGATTTTATTGCAGAAAAAATCAACACAAATATAAGAGAACTTGAAGGAATGCTTTCAAAAGTATATTTTCTTGCAACACTTGTTGGAAAGCGCTCTGCAAGCATGGATGAGGCAAGAGAGGCTTTTGCTGGACAACTTGAAGAAGAAAAAAATGAAGGACTAACTCCAGAGCAAATCATCAACACAGTATGCAAATATTTTGATATAACTCGCGAAGATATTGTTGGAAAAAAGAAAAGTAAAGATGTTGTTGAACCTAGAATGATAGCAATTTATCTTATTAGTGAAATCCTTGAAATTCCACTTGTTTCTATTGGAAAAATCTTTGGAGGAAGAGACCATACAACAATCATGCACTCTAGAGATAAAATTTCGGACAGTTTGAAGACTTCACATAAAATACAATCGTTTGTAAGTGAAATCAAAAAAATGTTGACAAGTGGACAAGATTAAAATTTTATCCACAAGTTATCCACAATGGAAAAATCTAAATAAAGTGTTTTTGAAAAATTAAAACAAAAAATTACACAATATATAGAAAAATAAAAACTTGTCCACATTTAAACATTGGCTTATTAATAATATTATTATTTTATCAAAAAAATAAAATTAGATATTCTAAAAAAAAGCGAGCACAAAAAATGTAATCTTCTTTTTTGTAAAGGCTAAAAAATAAATTAAAAAATTATTTAAAAAGCCTTTAAAAATGTTGATAAAAAAAATTAGATATGATAAAATGTTATTAAGTTAAGGAGAAATATTTATGTTAGTAAATTGTCAAGGACTTGACCTTTCGGAAGCCTTTTTAAGAGTTAGTAAAGCAATCTCAAACAAGATTACAAATCCAATTTTGGAAGGAATAAAAATTGTTGCCGAAGATGGAACTTTAACCATGAGCGCAACAGACACAGAACTTTCAATTGAAAAGAAAATCAAAGCAGATGTTAAGATTGAAGGTGAAACTGTTGTTCCAGGAAGATTTATCACAGAATTTGTAAAGAAACTTACCAATTCCGAAATAGAACTTTCTGTCAACGATAAAAATCAACTTGTTATCAAATATGAAGACAGCCAAAGTATGATTCAATGTTATAACCCTATTGAGTATCCAGGCTTTAAAAAAGTTGAAACAGAAGAGTATTTTGGAATTGCAAAAAAAGATTTTAAAACTTGCGTAAACAAATCAATCTTTTCTGTTGCCACCGATGATGCAAGGCCAATTTTGAAAGGTGTTTTGTTTGATATAGACAAAAACGAACTCAATACTGTTGCACTTGATGGTTATAGACTTGCCAGAATTAAGAAAAAAATTGTTTCAAACATCAAAAAATCTATTGTAGTTCCATCAAGAAGTTTGAGTGAACTGTCAAAACTTATTGATGACGGCGATGATATGATAAACATCTATATTGATGAATATACAATCATGGTTGATTTGGGAGACACAAAGGTAACTTCAAGACTGCTTGAAGGAGATTATATTAATTATAAACAAATAATTCCTATGAACTATGAAACTTTTGTTATTATAAATAAAGAACAGTTTGAAGAATCTCTAGAAAGAGCAACTCTGTTATCAAAAACATCGCAAAACAATTTTGTTAAGTTTGATATTAAAGAAAACAATATTTGTATAACTTCAAACAGTGATCTTGGCAATATTAAGGAAAATATTCCAGCAACTGTAAACGGGAAAGACCTAGTTATTTCTTTCAATCCAAGATATTTTCTTGAGGCATTAAGAGTGAACACAAACGAGTTTGTAAAAGTTTGCTTTAATCAACCTTCAACACCTTGTGTGATTGTTCCAACAGAAGAAGATGAATTTTTATATCTTATTCTTCCAGTCAGAGTTATTGGTTAAAAAAAACATTGAGAAAATTCTCAATGTTTTTTCATTATTCAGCTTCAATTCCGTCAGGAAAACATTCTTCACAAACATCAGTATATTCAATATGATTTTTTTCAAGCTCTTCAAGAGTTTTTCCGAAATAAAGTTCTGTATTTCTTGCGAGATGTGAATAATCTTGATTTTTAACACGTACAGAGCCATAGCTGTTCATAGATATATGAAGAGCACATTTTGTATCTACATTTGTAAGATTCAAGTAGTTACTATTTTTAATATTTTTATGCAAAATATAATTGCCAGTCATTTTTACAACTGAATATTTTTTAAAATCAGCACTATCGCTTTCTGTTTCTGTGCAGGCTGCAAGAGAACCAAAAATAGAACCAAATAAAATTGATGCAGCAGTAAAACCTACTAATAATTTCTTTTTTAATGTATTTTTCATTTATAACTCCTTTTATAGCAATAGTATATCATACATTTTTTGGCTTTTCAAGGGGTAATTTTAAAATTTATTTGGAAAAATCGGGTAAAAAATGATAAAATGAGAAAAAGGAGCTAAAGATGAATTATTTTGAGAACACAAGAAAAATTTATTTTGCAAAGATAAAAGACAAAGCAATCATTCCAAACAAGGAAGATGAAAATGCAGGCTATGACATCTATGCTTGTTTTGATGAGGACTATATTTTTATTCCACCTTTTTCAACAAAACTTGTTCCAACTGGGATTGCGTGGGCGTCAAGTGATGAGTTTTATCTTCAAATTGAAGAGCGCTCAAGCACAGGTTCAAAAGGCATCAAAAAAAGTGCTGGCGTGATTGACAGCGGTTATCGTGGAGAAATAAAGATTGCAACCACAAATGCAAACGAGCGAGATTTGTATATTTCAAACCTTGACGAAGAGGAGTTAAGAAAAAAGTATACTATCAGTGAAAACGCGCTTGTCTATAACACAAAAAAGGCTATCGCGCAGGGAATTGTCCACCGCGTTGAAAAGATGGAGATTGAAGAGATTTCTTATCAACAGCTTCAAAACATTCCTTCAAAACGAGGAGACAAAGGCTGGGGAAGCACAAATAAACATTAATACCAATAATCTTCTTTATACCCTTCAAAAATCTCATCAAACAGATTGTAGAGTTCGATAGTTTTATTTGCTTTCTCTACAATCTTTTTTATTTTTTCAAGTGGAGATTTTTCTTGCAACACCAAATTTAACTGTTCTATTGTTAAAGATGAAGAGTTCTCCTTTTCTTTAAAGATTTCAAAATAAAGAGAAGATATGTCTTCTTTATCAATACAGTTTTGAATTTTTAAGTTGTCTTTAAAAAAGTTTTTTAATATAAAAAGATATTCATTTTTTGTCATAACTCACCTCAAAATTATTTATAGAAGCAAAATAATACAATTTAGCCATAAAAGTTTAAAATGATCTATTTTATTATCTAGCAAAATATGAAAAATTTTGACAAAATTTTGTAGCAATAAAAAAATGTTACAATAAAAA
>CALVNU010000027.1 GCA_944349915.1 uncultured Clostridia bacterium
GGGCTTCTTACTGCAATTATTGGGCAGATTTTAAAACAAACAGGCAGAGAAGAAATTTCAACAATTGCCACACTTGCCGGACTTATTCTGGTGATTATTATAGTGTTAAATTTGATAGGTGAGTTATTTACAACTTTTAACAATCTGTTTCAATTTTAATTGTTTGCTTTTGCAAAAATGCTAAAAAAGCAAATTTTTATATTCAATTTTGTTGTTTTTAAAACAAATTCTTGCAAAAGTCTATACACAAAATGTAAAAACAGATAGCAATCTTGACTTTAGGCAAATAATAGCAAACTTGAGCATGGTGAAAATATGCTAGAGTAATCACAAAAAACAATTTATCAAATTTCCACTTTTAATCTTTTGGAGAGATATGGATATAATTTTAAAAATAGTCGCAATTGGACTAATAACTTGTCTTGCAACCATGATTGTCAAGCCTGTACGCAACGACTTTGCAATTTTTATTGCACTGGCAGGAGGGCTTGTTATCCTTTTTCTTGTGCTTGGTTATTTGTCGGACCTATTTGAAATTTTTAAAGACATCATTTCTGCAACAGGACTTTCTTCAAATCTTTACCGTTTGCTTATCAAAATTATTGGTATAGGATATCTTGTAGAATTTGCAGTTGGCATTTGCGCGGACACAGGAAACAGTAGCCTTGGTGATAAAATTTTATTGGGCGGAAAAATTGTCATCATGGGCATGGCTTTGCCTATTGTAACCAACATTCTGCAAATAATTATGGGGCTTCTTCCATCATGAAAAAGTTGTTTGTTTTATTGATTATGCTTTTTATTTTCTGCCCATCTGCAGTAGCGTCTTTACAGTCGCAAAACATGTATGTAAACTGTCAAAATTCATACTGTCAACAAACAGTGAATTCATCAAAACACCATCTCGCAATCAATCAAAGCACAACTTTGTCTGTTTCTTTAGAAACTTTAAATTCAAATGAAGAACTTATACAAGACCTTGAAGAAATTGTTTCTTCTCAACTTGAAGACCTTGATTTTTCTTCTCTTGACCAACTGTTGCAATCTTTTTCGAATGGACAAATTTCCATATTTGGCGGGCAAAGTTTTTTAGAAAAAGTTGTCGCGCTTATCTCTGGAGAGTATGACGATTCAACTTCAATTTGGCAGGCGCTTCTTGACTGTTTTTTAAGCAGTGTGCTTGGTCTTTTGCCTATGATATCTTTGATTATAGGCATTTCTATTCTTGGAAGTATGCTTCAGGCAATACGCCCAACAACAAACGGCAAAAGCATGTCAAACATTATAAACTTTGTTTCTTATTCTATAGTTGTTGTGCTTCTTTTGTCACTTGTTTCTCGTTTGCTGGTTTCCACAACAAACACCATATTATCCATCAAAAGTCAAATGGATGCCATATTTCCAATCTTACTAACTTTGCTAACAGCAATGGGCGGAACAGTTTCTGCAAGTATTTATCAACCAGCCATGGCTGTTTTGTCCAACATTATAGGGTCGATTGCAACTTATGTTCTGCTTCCGTTGTTTATTTTTATAGTGATTTTTACAATAGTTTCGAATCTTTCAAGCACGGTAAAACTTGACAAGTTCTCTTCATTTTTAAGCAGTTCATACAAATGGATAACAGGCCTTGTCTTTACAGTTTTTACAGCATTTATCTCTCTGCAAGGCATTTCTGCAGGTTCGGTTGACGGAATTTCAATAAGAACGGCAAAATTTGCTATAAAAAGTTATATCCCTTTGGTTGGCTCCTATATTTCAGACGGAATGGGCATCATTTTGGCCTCTTCCAACTTAATCAAAAACGCAGTCGGAGTGGCAGGGCTTTTTCTGCTTTTGGCAAGCATTCTTTCGCCATTGCTCGACCTTATTATCTGCGTGCTGGCCCTAAAACTTATTGCAGGAATAATTGAGCCACTAGGCAACAAGCAAATTGCTTCATTTGCAAGTTCACTTTCAAAATGTATGGTGCTTCTTATAAGCCTTATCGTTGCACTTGCTTTTGTATATTTTATATTGCTCGGACTTGTTATGTGCAGTGCAAACATTTTTTAGGAGGAGGGTATGTCAACATTATCAACCTGGATTTTATCCATTGCTGGAATTGTGCTTTTGTCGGTGCTTGTTGAACTTATCTTGCCAGCAAAAACCATGAATGGATATATAAAAGGAATCTTTGCCTTTATAATCATGCTGGTCATTTTAACCCCTGTGCCAAAACTATTAAACCAAAAGATAGATATTTCAAATTTTTTCAACTCCGACACAATAAAACCTAATGATGATTATATTGAACAAATAAACCTTGGCAAACTTACAACTCTTCAAAAGGAAATTGAAGAAGAAATTGAAAAAATGGGATACAAAAATGTTCGAGCATATATTTCATCAAACATCTTTGACAATTCATTTCAAGTTGAAAGCGTAACCATAGATTTAACAAATCTAGTCATAACTGCAAACGCCGAGCATACAAATATAATAAGGATAAAACAGCAAATCACAGAAATTGTCAAACAGCATTTATCTTTAGGGGAGGACTACATTTTCTATGAAGAATAATCTTTGGACAAGCATAAAAGAATTTGCAATCAAACTTAAAAACAGCAAAAACTTTTATCTTTATCTTGCAATTGGACTTGCTGTTTTGATTGCAATCATCTATTTTTCTTCACTATTAAAACCAGCCCAAGACTCTTCGACAAACAACGACACAACTTCTGCAAATTTAACCGCTTCGGAGGAATATGTGGCAAGCCTTGAGAATAAACTTGAAAATGTAATCTCACAAATCGAAGGAACGGGCAATGCCAAGGTGACTATAACCCTTGAGAAAGGCTTTGAGTATGTCTACCTTAAAGAATAAGAAACAAAATCATCTGCAAGCGGAATTACAACCAACACAACATCTGTGGTGATGGTGGACGGACAACCTGTGTTGCAAGAAGAGATTTATCCAGTCATCAAAGGCATTGTTGTTGTATGCGAAGGTGCAAGCAATGTTTCTGTAAAAATGAACATTATTTCACTTATTCAAACGGTGGTTAATGTAAACAGTTCAAACATTTCAATTTACACATCAAAATAAAAGGAGATTTGATTATGAAAAAAAGAACAAAAATTATCGTTTTATCTGCTATGATTATTTTGCTTGGAGTTACTGCTTATCTTAACATTGTGCTCAACAACTCAATCAACAACACAGACCCAATTGTAGAAACTTCAAATTATTTTCAAACTTACAGAACAGACCGCGAATCAATGCGCGACCAAGAAATGCTTTATTATGACTCAATAATTGCAAGCGACACATCAACAGAAGAGGCAATCTCAAACGCAGAAGAGGCAAGACTTTCTCTTGTTGCTCAAATGGAAAAGGAACTTGTTGTTGAGGGCCTTATCAAAGCAAAAGGATTTGAAGACTGCGTTATCACAATCTCTAACAACAATGTAAATGCCGTTGTTAAAGCCACAAGTCTTACTTCCGAGCAAGTTGCCCAAATTGTGTCAATAATTCAAACAGAACTTCAAACAAATATTGCAAATATTAAAATTATTCCAGTAGAATAATTGCCAAAAGCAAAAAAAGTGTGTTATAATACAAAAGAATAGGAGTTGTTTATGGCAAAAACAAAAACATTACAAAATAAGGGTAAAGTTGAGATTGACAGAGACATCCTGCTTTCAATCATCAATCTTGCAACAAAAGAAATCAATGGAGTAGAATCTCTTACAAATGCATATCTGCCTTGGTACAAAAAAATTATCAAGCCAAAGAGTGAAGGGGTAAGCATAAAATTCGACCTTAATGGAAAAATCAATATAGATGTTTATGTAAAAGTTTACATTGGATATTCTGTGCCAGATATTGCATACAGAGTTCAAGAAAACATCAAAAACTCACTTGGGTCAATGGTGGGATTAAAACCTGGCAAAATCAATGTCCATGTTTATGGCGTTGTTTGTGATAAAGAAGGAGCAGTGGAAAACTAATGAGAGCAAAAGCGCGCGAACTTGCGTTTCAACTTATATTTGAAAAACTTTTCACTAAAAGCAACAAAACTTTTAATGAAGAGTTTTTTGTTTCATTAAAAAAAGAAGATGATATTTCTTTCTGCAAAGAAATTGTTTCTTGCTTTTGTGAACATCATCAAGAACTTGAAAAACTTGTTTCCGAAAATCTTATAGGGTATGAAATTGACCGAGTATACAAAGTTGACCTTGCTCTTATTTATGAGGCACTGTGCGAAATAAAATATTTAAAATCGCCAATTCCTGTTGTTATTAATGAAGTTGTAAACCTTGCAAAAATCTATTCGACAGAAAAAAGTTCTCGTTTTGTAAACGGTGTTTTGTCCTCCATCTGTAAAAAAATTTAAGGATTAAAGAATGCAAGACTATATCACAGTATCTCAACTAAACGGCTATATCAAAGGCATTTTTGATAGCGAAGAAATGCTTCACAACATTCCGCTTCTTGGAGAAGTCTACGGGGTGTCTTTTTCGCGTAATGTGATATATTTTTCTTTGAAAGATGAAAACGCATCTATTCCAGCCGTTTGTTTTTATCCAGCGCTGGCACCGCAAATTGTTGAAGGGGCAAAACTTATTTGCTATGGAAGCCCAAACTTTTATTCTAAGGCTGGCAAGTTAAACTTTAATGTCAACAAAGTTGAAGCACTTGGGCAGGGCAAACTTTATGAAGAATTTTTAGCGCTAAAGGCAAAACTTGAAAGCGAAGGGCTTTTTGATCAAAGTCACAAAAAACCTTTGCCAAGCAAGATTGAAAGAATCGGAGTAATAACTTCAAAAGATGGCGCTGTATTGCAAGATATAAAAAATGTTGCGTGGAGAAGAAATCCATCTCTTGACATCGTGCTTTACAACACCAAAGTTCAAGGTGCTCAAGCGGATAAAGAAATTGCCAAAGCAATTGAACTTATGGGAAATTATGACAAAATCGACCTTATAATTGTTGCAAGAGGGGGTGGAAGTTTGGAAGACTTGTCCGCTTACAACACCGAGATAGTTGCCAGGGCAACATATAACTGCAACAAGATGATTATCTCCGCTGTTGGCCATGAAACAGATTTTACAATAATTGATTTTGTATCCGACCTAAGAGCGCCAACTCCGTCTGCGGCGGCAGAACTTGTTACTGGAGATAAAGAAACACAAAAGGGCATCTTTAACTCTTTAAAGCAAAAATTTATAAATCTCGTTGATGATTATGTTGACGAAAAGAAGTCAATTTTGTATAATATGATAGCAGATGCAAGCGATTATTTTGAGAAAAAAATTTTGCAAGACCAACTGGTTTATCACAATAAAATAAAAACTTTAAACAACTTAACGCAAAATTATTTGAATTCAAAAAATTATGAAATTGGTTTATGCGAAAACACCTTAAACAAAATAAATCCAAAAAATATTTTAAAAAATGGTTATGCCAAAATTGAACAAAACGGAACATCAATTTCACAAAAAAGCCAACTTGATATAAACAAACAACTGTCAATTTATTTTCAAGATGGCGCGGTAAAAGCAGAAGTAATAAAGGAGAAGTCATGAGAATAAGCAAACTTGTAGGGGAAAGATTAAAAGATAATGTTAATGGAGTCAATGTCAAAAGCCATAACTTTTTGCTTAGAGCAGGATATTTAAAACAGGTGTGCAACGGCATTTTTTCTATGTTGACACCAGCACAACTTGTCAACTTAAAAATTCAAAAAATCATAAGAGAAGAAATGAATGCTGTCGGTGGGCAAGAGGTTTTATTTCCTGTTGTAATGCCTAGAGAGTTATGGGAAAAAAGCGGAAGATACAGCTCAATTGGCGCAGAGATGGTGCGTTTTAAAGACCGTAATGACCACGATATGCTTCTGGGAATGACTCATGAAGAGGCGGCCGTTCATCTTTGCCAAAACACAATCAAAAGTTATGACCAACTGCCATTTATGATTTATCAAATTCAAACAAAATTTAGAGATGAAGCAAGGCCTCGCGCTGGACTTATAAGAGTAAGAGAGTTCACCATGAAAGATGCCTATTCTTTCCATTATGATAAAGAAGAGTTAAAACAGTATTATCAAAAAGTTTATGACAGTTACAACCGAATTTTTAAACGCATTGGCATGAAAAATTTTATTGCTGTAAAATCGGATACTGGAATGATGGGGGGAGATATTGCTCATGAGTTTATGCTTTTAACAGATATTGGAGAAGACAGCATCGTTCTCTGCCAAAAATGCGGATACAAAGCAAATATGGAAGTAGCAACCTCTATAGATGAAAAGCCTAAATTTGAAGATGAAAAACTTGAAGAGGTTTATACAGGCAATGCAAAGACAATTGAAGAGGTTTGTGCTTTGCTAAAAATAAAGCCAGTGCAAACTATAAAGGCAGTTTGTTATGCAATGGTTGGAGACGACAAAAACACCGCCGTTGTCTTCTTGCGTGGTGATAAAGAAGTTAACGAAGCAAAATTAAAGCGAATTCTTGGCAAAGATGTTGCAGTTAAAGACCTAGATGAAACGGGACTGGTAAAAGGCAATATCGGTTGCTTAAACTTAAACATTCCAAATGTTATCACCTTGTTTGACAACTCTCTTGCAGACATGAAAGGTATGGTTACTGGTTCAAATAAAGAAGGTTATCATACAAAAGGCGTAAATATTGCACGAGATTTAGGGAAGGTTGACTTCTATGATATTTGCAAGGTCAACGAAGGTGATAAATGCCCAATTTGTGGTGCTCCACTTGAAATCAAAAGAGGAATAGAAATTGGAAACATTTTCCAACTTGGCACAAAATACACAAAAGCAATGGATATGACAATCACCATGCCAGATGGTTCAAATATCAATCCATTGATGGCTTGCTATGGCATCGGTGTTGGCAGGGCGCTGGCTTCAGTTGCGGAAGAATGGTGCGATGAGAAAGGGCTTGTTTGGCCTATGAGTATTGCACCTTGGCAAATTTATTTCTGCCCACTCAGGCTTGATGATAGCGAAGTGAACAAAAAGGCGGAAGAAATCAATAACAGCCTTGAAAAAGCGTTTGAGGTGCTTTATGATGACAGAATAGTGTCTGCTGGCATCAAACTTACAGACAGCGAATTGATGGGAATTCCTATAAGAGTGCTTATTAGCCCAAGGTCGCTTGCGAATGATGAAGCAGAACTCACCATAAGAAGAACTGGCGAAAAAATCATGGTAAAACTTGAAAATTTGATTTCATCGTTAAAATCAATTATAAATAAAGAAATGGAGGCGCTATCATGACAGAAGGGAGCAAACTTTCATTTGAAGAAGCAATGGACAAACTTCAAGAAATAATCAACAAAATAGAAAGCGGAACTCTTTCATTAGAACAATCATTAAAATTGTTTGCAGAAGGGGAAAAACTTGTCAAAATTTGCTATGAAAGCCTTACAAAAGCCAAAGGAAAGTTGACAGAAATCCAAAATTCTCTTGGAAAACTTGAAGAAATTTAAAAACAAACCAAATACAACACAACTTTACCAAAATCTAAAACAAGACAAATTTTATTGATATAAAAACATTTTGTTATGCTTTTGTTTATATTAAAAGCAATATCTTTTGTTTATTGTTATTCTTTCTGTTGTTAGTTTTTTATTTGATTTATTTTTTTAAAGTAGCAACTCGTTTTATTTATTTTTTGATTGATATTTTTATAGTAACTAACTTATTTGATTTATTGTTTGATTTATCTATTTATTGTCTAACTTTGATATAAAACCACAGAAAAGAAGATGTACCCAAACAAGCCGTTTTATAATAAATTTCAATATATTGTATTATGCAACGCATAATAGGCACCATATAAAGATATATAGTAATTTTTCATATAGACAGCCACAAATCAATATAATATAAAGATGAAGAAAAATAAAAGGCGGTTTAATTTGATGTGGGCGTCAAGAATGTTGATTATGACGCTATGTTTATCTATTGCGTTTGGCTTTCTAAGTCAAGTTGTCTTTTCTAGAATGGGAATTGTCTTTGCCATTGTGGGCATTATATTCTTTATATTTATCTCCACAATATTTGACATGATTGGCATTGCTTCTGCCAGTGCCGACATAGAAATTTTTAAATATTGGAAAGCAAAAAAGGTTGAAGGGGCAGAAACAGGCTTTAAAATAGTCAAAAATTGTGAAAAAGTTTGCTCATTCTGTGCCGATGTTGTAGGAGATATTTGTAGCACTCTTTGCGGAGCGGGTGGTGCAACAATAGTTTTATATATCACCAAAAATTCGGAAAACTTAAACCTTGTAACTTTAATTTCAATCTTTACAACGGCGATTATTGCGGGCTTAACCATATTCTTCAAAGCGCTAATGAAAGAGCGTGCAGTTAAGAGATGTAATCATATAATTTTAAAAATTAGCAAATTTTATGAAAGAACTTTCAAAAAATTGAAAAAATCGGTTGACAAAGAAGATAAAGTGTGATATATTCTAATCATGAAAGTAGAAGTTTCCACTTCTCACCATTCGATAATTGCGTTGAATTGGTAATAACTTAATTTTAAAAGATTTATCTTAAAGATTTTTCTTTTATGTAGAATTTGGTTATAGTGGAACTTTGTGCTTCCACTATATTTTATTAAAAGGGGTATGAAACAATTTTTAAAGAACTTTTAATCAATGAACAAATTTCGGCACCACAAATAAGACTTATTGGTGAAAATGGCGAGCAACTTGGCATTATGTCCAACCAGGAAGCAAAAGCCATTGCCGAAGAAAAGGGCTTGGACCTTGTTTTAATGGCTGGCAATTCTGTGCCTGCAGTATGTCGACTTTTAAACTACGGCAAGTTTAAGTATGACGCACTAAAAAAAGAAAAGGAAATAAAAAAATCTCAAAAGATTATTGAGACCAAAGAGGTTAGGCTTTCTATGACAATAGAAGAGCACGACATTGCTTATCGCCTTTCAAATGCGCAAAAATTTCTTAAAAATGGCGATAAAGTTAAAGTTTCTCTTCGCATGAAAGGAAGAGAGCAAGCCTATGTTAAAAAAGCAATCGAAATTGTAA
>CALVNU010000028.1 GCA_944349915.1 uncultured Clostridia bacterium
AAAATTAATAAAAAATGCCAAAAATTTATTAAAAAATAAAAAAATAACAAAAAATTTAAAAAAAACACTTGAAAAACAGCCTAAAAAAGTTTATACTGAAAAAAAGATAAAATAAAAAATAAATAAAAAATAAAATATAAAAGGAGAGATAATATGGAAAAAACCGAGTTCTATAATGTTTTGCAAAAACTTATCCTTCCTTTGTTTACTGGCTCTTATATTGAAGGAGAGGCTGTTTCAACCGCGCGTGATAGTGAAGTGGCTCTCGGCAAAAAAAATTCTTTGCTTATCAAGCCGTCCAAGCAAGATGAGTATAGATTTATTTTGAAAAGAGGACAAGCCTTTCAAAATTTTGAAATTGCTCTTTTGCGTTCAATTTTGTCGGAAATCAACACAATCTCAACTTTAAATTTGCAAGACCAAAACTATGTTGAAACTTTGCAATCTCACGCAATAGAAAAATCTATTTGTCGAAGCCTTTGCGACCAAGAAGATACCGTAAATGTTATGTTGGGAATTTTAAGTGAACTTGAAAGATGGGCTTCAAGAACATATGAAGGTAAAAAAATTTCAATATGTACAATCATCAATCTGGCAATTGATATTCAAGAAGCAAATTATATTAAGTATTCCGATGTTATGAATAAAGATTTCTTTGCTCTTTTGACAGATGGAGAAGAATCGGCTATTGAATTTGACAAAAATGGAGATTTGCTTGGTTACACTCAAATTGCTTCAAGAAAGGGCTTGCCTGCAGTTTCGCCATATAAATTTGAGGGCATTGCAAAATATTGTAATGATAAAAGAATAGGTCTGCTCCTTACTTCAAGTGGAGACTTTTTGATTTTCAAAAATAGAAATCTTTTGTTTGCAAAAAGAAATGGAAACTGGAATGTTTTTTCACATGATGAGGTTATTCAACTGCTTTTGAGTCGTGGGACTTACTCTTTAAAGGACATAAGGCGCTCTGTATATTTTACAGCACTTGACACTTCGTTTGCATATACTGGGGGATGTTTGATTTATCTTAACAAAGACTCTGTCGAGCAAGCATTAACGCATATTGATGCGCACGATATTGTAATGGAAAAATATTTTGAAATAAAGAAGGCTCAAGAACTTGAAGAGGCAAGCAAATTATACAACTATCAAAAACTTTCTTCGGTAGAAAAAACTTATCAAGTGCCTTACAGCGTGTTTTTGCAACATGAACAATGCTATAAAGCACAAGCCCTCCGCAAAATCATCGCGGACAAGCCTTTTCATGAGTTGAATAGAAAACTTCGACAGGAACTTGTTAGCATGGATGGCGCAACTGTCATTGATAACGATGGAAATATTATTGCAATCGGTGCAATTATCAAGATAGAGGCTGGCAGTGAAGGTGGTGGTCGTCTTGCTGCTGCTCAAACACTTGCAAAATATGGAATAGCAATAAAAATTTCACAAGATGGCAACTTGACAGCGCTTTACAGCGACAAAAAAAATGGAAAGATAAAAACTCTTTTTACTGTAGGGTAGACTTGTAAAATTTTATGATTAAAAATTTTTATATAACATAGTTATTATACCAATCTAAAATAAATCGTTAAATAAAAAACGCTAGAAACCTAGCGCTTTTTGTTTTTCATAATTCATATGGGTTTTGTTTTGAAAACCTTTTATCGTTTATAATACTTTCAAGTTCGGAAAGTTCTTCTTCTGTAAAATAATTTATAAGAGGTTGGCCTTCTTTGTCAATTTTAGAGTTTAAAAGTTTTACATTTATTTCTGCAAAAGTCAAAGTAGCGCGGTTGATATATTTTAAGAAAGAATCTTTGCACGCTTGCATAACATCTTTCAATTTGGTTGACAGTGGAGAATTTGCAATTTCATAGATAATGTTGATTATATCTGTGCCAGAAGTGCGTGGATTTCTTAATGTCTCATAAACCAAATTTTTATATTCATTGATATTTTTGTTATCAATGGAGACTCTATTATCTAAAGGTTGTTTTGCAAGATTATTGCTCATAACTTTATTTTTCATTAGACCCTTCCTTTTTATAATTCTATTTTACACATTTTGCCAACATTTGTCAATAGAAAATTTATTTTATTTGACAAATATCTTTGTTTAATATATAATATACCTGTCAGTTATGCAGACAATCGCATCGAAAGATGAGGAAAGTCCGAGCATCTAGAGAACATGGTGCAGGCTAACGGCCTGTGGGGGCGACCCTAAGGAAAGTGCAACAGAAATAAACCGCCAAACTTTTTGGTAAGGATGGAAAGGTGGTGTAAGAGACCACCGAAAAGTCGGAGACGACTTTTGCTCTGTAAACCCCACCTGATGCAAGGATAGAGGCTTATACGCGTTCTCTCGTGCTTCTATAACCGCTTGAATTTGCAGGCAACTGCAAATCTAGATAGATGATTGTCAAATACAGAACTCGGCTTACAGCATAACTGATAAAGGCGTTATGCCTTTTTTTGTTGTAAAAACAACATTTTCTCCTTTTGTATACAACAATATTATGGTTTTTTATTGTTTTTTAATACACAAATAAAAAATGCTGTTTATTTTTTTTCGTTGTGGCAATAAATTTTGCATGAACAAAAAAGAGTATATTGCAAAAATTGAAGAATTAATTTTTAATAAAATTAAGTATCATGCGCCAAATTTGAATAGTCTTAACATAGATTTTGACCTTTTAGAAGTTGTGGGAATTGAAACCTATCTTCCTGTTTTTATTTACAAAAAGCCATTGGATAAAATCTTTTTTGAGGCTTTTAAACGAGCGAAAAAAAGAACGGATTTTAATCTTATTTTAACCAAACAGCCTATTGTAAGTGAAAGAAAATTGAAATCGCTTGCAAATTGCAAGGTTATCCTGCCTGAAGAGATGGGGAGCGCGCTATATTATTCGCTTGATGCATTAAACATAAATTATCCAGCAAGTTCAACCTATCAAACTTGCTATAACAGCCAGTTTTTAGCAATCAATGGCAAAAAAATCGAACTTGAGTTTACTCCATTTTATTTACACAAAAAATATTGTGAAAATCATGTGGTTATTGATATCAAAAACTATCTTTGCAATGGTCAAAATTTTTATATCACCTTGTCGAATATTGAAAAAACTTGCCAAAAAGTAAGCGTTGAAATGCATCTTCCACTGCCGAGGGGATATTATTTTTTTAAGAAAGACAAAGATTGCATAGAAATACAAAACTTGCAAAGCAAAACAAAAGCTTTTTTCAATTTTTTCTCAAAGGGAGCAAAGTTTTCTTTTGCAAATGTTGATGGACTGGAATTTTCTTCATTTGCTTGTGTCAATTTTGAATGTGAAATATCTCTTCTTCCAAAGGAGCAAAAGCGGATATATTTTAATTATGGAGATAAAAAATACTGCTTGAAAAATGCTGTTGAGATGAATGAATTCTTTAATATTTCACAACAAAAGATGTTTGAAACCTTTGATGTTAAGATTAAAACTAAAGATAACAAATTTGACGACACTTTCAATCGCTATTTGCCCGAAAAAATCTGGAGAAGCTGGCAAAAAAATGTTCACGATGAGGAAAGTGAAAATGCATATCTAAAAATAAAGAATTCTATAATAAAAAAATACAAACAGGGCGAGCAAATTGATGAAAATTTTAGGGGACTCAAACAACTCTCTTTGTACCGAAATCAAAGGTGGAAACGGGTTTTTATTGTTAGAAATGGAGCGCGCTATATGTTTGCCGATAACACACGATATTTTAACTTTACTTTGCTTACAAATGAAATTTTTAAAAAAAACAATGAAATATACTTGTCTTTTGACAAATAAGTGTGTATAATGGTGCTATGGAAAACAGAGTTCCTCTTGCAGAAAGAATGAGGCCAACATCTTTTGATGAATTTGTTGGACAAGAACATATTGTTGGTAAAAACACACTTCTGTATCGTGCAATCAAATATGGCACACTCGGCAGTTGTATTTTTTATGGCCCGCCAGGAACTGGAAAAACAACACTTGGAAACATTATTGCCAAAACTTTGCGCGCCAATTATGTTAAACTTAACGCAGTTACAAGTGGCGTTGCCGATGCAAAAGCGGTTATTGAAAGAGCGAGAACAGACAAGGCGATGCTTGGCAGAGATACTTTTTTAATTCTTGACGAGTGTCATCGCTGGAACAAGGCTCAATCCGATTGTGTTCTTGAAGCAATAGAGAACGGAGATATTTATCTTATAGGAACAACGACAGAAAATCCGTACACATCAATGACGAGAGCAATTGTGTCAAGATGTAGAATTTTTGAGTTTAAACCATTGACTTCAAAGGATATCATTTCTGCTCTGCAACGAGCGCTAAAAGATAAAGAACGCGGTCTTGGCAATTTGAATGTTGATGTTGAAGATGATGCTTTAAAATATATTGCATTTGCTTCTTCCGGCGACCTTAGAAACGCTTTAAACAGTTTGGAACTTGCAGTTATGACAACTCCAGCAAGCAAGGACAGGATGATACATATAACGCGCGAGATTGCAGAACAATCGACAGATAAAAAGGCGCTTAGCCTTGATGAAAATATGTATTATGATGTGTTATCGGCATTTTGCAAATCTTTGCGAGGTTGTGATACAGAGGCGGCTTTATTTTATAGTCAACGCCTTATCAATGCAGGTTGCGACCCAATGATTATTGCAAGAAGACTTGTTGCACACGCATCGGAAGATGTGGGTATGGCCGATTCAAACGCCTTGCTTCTTGCAACAAGCGCTATGTATGCCGTTGAAAAAATGGGAGCGCCGGAAGGATTGATACCTTTGTCTCATGCAATCATTTATGTTTGTGAAGCAGAAAAATCAAACTCTGTTGTCAAAGCAATGGGACTTGCAAAAGATGATGCTATCAACTTTAATGACAACAAAGTGCCAAATCATCTTAAAAATCATCCGTCAACAAACAAAGACGGGCATGGGCAATATAAATATCCACATGATTATGGCGGATATGTAAAACAGCAGTATATGCCAGATTCTTTGAAAGATAGGGTGTATTACACGCCAAGCCAGAATGGTAGAGAGAAAAATTTGGTTAGAAAAAAATTTAGAACATAAATGGTAAAAGGATTTGCTTTAAAAAATTTAAAAATACAAAAACAGATAAAACTTGCTCGAAGAAAATTAGCACATCAAAAGAAATATGCTTGATGAAAGAAAGAATTAAAAAATAAAAATTAAAAGGATAAGTTTATGTTTGGACATAGAAGTGATGGAAAAAAAGTCAAAGGTATGGGTATTATTGATAAGGCCGAACCATTTTTTATGCCTCAAAGGATTGATGCAGTAAATTATACAACAGTAAAAGTCAAGTGCGACACCATAGATGAGTTTATTGCTCGAGAGCGCAAAAATGGCATATCATACAGTTATATGCATATTGTTATTGCAACAATTGTAAGAATTTTATATATCCGCAAAAAACTTAACAGGTTTATTATGCGTGGCTCAATTTATCAACGCAACACAATTTCAATTTCAATGGACATAAAGAAAAAACTTGAAGATGACGGTGAACAGGTTACTTTAAAAATGTATTTTACAGGACGAGAAAGCATTGAGGAAGTAAAGAAAATTGTCGATGATGAAATTGCTAAAAATTTACAAGAAAATGAGGTGCACGCAACCACCAAAACGGCTGGAAAATTGACCTGTTTGCCAGACTTTTTGTTTAGATGGTTTATGGCTTTTGCAAGATTTTTAGATAGGCATGGAATGTTGCCAAAAAGCCTTATAAAAGCCAGCCCTTTCCACACAAGTTGCTTTTTGACAAACCTTAAATCAATCAAATTAAACTACATATTCCATCATCTTTACAACTTTGGCACAACAACCATATTTGTGTCTATGGGAAAAGAACAAATGGAGCCTTATGTTGAAAACAACAAAGAACTTAAAATTGCAAAGATATTAACTTTTGGTGTTAGCCTTGACGAAAGGGTTGCAGATGGACTTTATATGGGCAAAAGTTTAAGATTGTTTTCCGATTTGATAAAAAATCCCGATAACCTTAAAAACAGCCTTCCAGACGATGGCTCAATTCCTAAGAATGCAACAAGAATTGTCAAGTTTAAAAAAATCAAAAAGAAAGCAAAAAAAGAAAAAACTTCAAAGGTAAAAAAGAGCAAGTCAAAGAAAATTAAACCGCTTATAAACAAAGAAAAGTTTGAAGCGAAACGACTTGCTAGAGAAGCCAGCAAAGAAAAGAAACTTGAAGAAAAATTGAAAGAAAAAGAACTTAAAAGGGCAGAAAAGGCTTTGAAGCAAGAAGAAAAAGCAAAGAAAAAAGAAAAAAACAAATAAGATGGTAAAAGAGAAAACAAAAAAATCAAAATGCGAGGTCTGTGGCAAGGTAACAATTTGCCGACAGACTTCTTTTATTTTTCTTTTATTTTTGCATTTTATATAATGTTTTTGTTTGATATTTTGTTGTTAATCATAAAAAATTGTGCTAAAATAAACTTAAATGGAGGGAAAGATGAAAACAGTTTTATATTTTGTGCTAGCTGTTCTAACAATTGGTTATATTGCTTTGCTTTGTTATTGCAATGTGGCAGTAGAGGTAAATCAAACTATTCAAATGATTGCAAATTATGGCGGTCTTGCAATTATGCTTGCTTACTCTGGGATAAATTTCTTTGGAAATCCGCTTAAAATCGCATTTTTTATATTGCTTGTTTTGGCAACGGTCTTCTTGATTTTAACGGCAGTTATGCCAGACACTTTTAGAGAACTTTTTGGAATTATCGTGTCAAACACTAGTCCAGAAGGATTTATCCACTTTTAATAATTTTGCCATAAAAATTTTATAATCAATTTAAAGTTAAAAGGGGAGTTTATGGATAAAATTTTAATTATTGACGGCAACAGTATTGCAAATAGAGCCTTTTATGCCTTGCCTTTTTTGTCTAATAGAGATGGCAAACCAGCAGGCGCCGTCTTTGGTTTTGCAAACATTTTGATAAAGATTATAACAGAACTAAATCCAAACAAAGTTGCTGTTGCTTTTGACCATTCAAGACAAACATTTAGAAATCAAATTTATAAAGAATACAAAGCACAAAGAAAGCCGACACCACCAGAACTTGCCATGCAATTTCCAGCCATAAAACAAATGCTTAAGGCTATGGGGATTGCAATTTTTGAAGTTGATACAATAGAAGCAGACGACATTATTGGAACACTTTCAAAAAAACTTGCTGGGCAAAAAATATTGTTATCGGGAGACCGCGACCTATTGCAACTTGTCGACAAAGACACAAATGTTTGGTTGACCAAAAAGGGTGTTTCTCAAGTTGAAAAGGTTGACAATAATAATATTAAACAACTTTTTTCTATTTCTCCAAGTCAAGTGGTGGAACTTAAAGGACTTATGGGGGATAGTTCGGATAATATTCCTGGCGTTAGTGGCGTTGGTGAAAAAACAGCACTCGCTTTACTTGAAAGTTACAACACGATTGACGGCGTTTATCAACATTTAGAAGAGATAAAAGGAAAACTTAAAGAAAAACTTGAAACTGGAAAACAAGATGCATATATGTCAAAAACCCTTGCAACCATAAAATGTGATTGCCAATTTGAAATTGACGAGAAAAAACTTGAGTTTGCATTGCCTTTTTCGGAAAAATGTTATCAATTTTTCAAAGAGTATGACTTTACTTCTCTTCTTAAAGACAACCTTTTTGGTGAAAATAAAATTGAAGAAAAGAAGATAGACAAATGCATTCTGTCAAATGAGATTTTAGATGAAATGTCGAAGTTAAAAGAGGGACACTTTGTTTATAACCTTAAAAAAATAGAGTTTATTTTTGACGGAAAACTATATTATCTAGAACAAAACTTTCAAATGTTTGACAGTGGGCTTTCCTTTGAAGATATCATTTTAAAACTAAAAAATGTTTTTGAAAACAAAAATATTTTAAAAGTTACCACCTCGGCAAAAGAAGACATGCACATTCTTTCTGCACACAACATTAAACTTGAAAATTTTGTCGATGTTATGATTGCAAACTATGTTGTCAATGTTGGCGGAAATATGCCAAAAGATATTGCAACAGAAGATTGTCTTACACTTTTAAATGAATACTTAACCAAAATGGACGATGGTCTAAAATTTGTCTTTTACAATATAGAACTTCCGCTTTGCAAAATCTTGTTTGATATGGAAAAGGAAGGGTTTAAAATTAACTCGCAAAAACTTGAAGAACTAGATGAGAGTTATTCTCAAAAAATTTCAAACTTGCAAAATGAAATATACATTGAAGCAGGTGAACAGTTTAACATAAATTCTCCACAGCAAATTGCAACTATTCTTTTTGATAAACTTGGCATAAAAGCATACAACAACAAAAAACGCTCAACCTCAAAACTTGTGCTTGAAGAACTTGCTTTCATTCCAATTGTTGAGCATATTTTAGAGTACAGAAAACTTGCAAAAATCAAAAACACATATATAGAAGTTTACCAAGATATTTGCAAAAGTAATGGTAGCATTATCCATACAACTTTCAATCAAACATTAACAAACACAGGCAGGCTTTCAAGCAGTGAACCTAATTTGCAAAACATTCCAACGCGCGACACAGAAGGAAAAGAACTGCGCAAACTTTTTGTGTCTAAATTTGAAAATGGAAAAATAATCTCGGCAGATTACAACCAAATTGAACTGCGCCTGCTTGCCGATATGTCTGGAGAAGAAAAACTTATTGAGGCTTACAACAACGGCCTTGATATCCATTCAATAACTGCTTCACAAATTTTTCATGTTCCGCTTGAAAAGGTTACTCAAGCGCAAAGGCGAGATGCGAAAGCGGTCAACTTTGGTATAATTTATGGTATTAGCGATTACGGATTATCTCAAAATATGAAATTAATACGCTAAAGTGCAAAAGAATATATAAACAGTTATTTTGAACGATATCCAAAAGTTAAACTTTTTATGGACAATAATGTTGTT
>CALVNU010000029.1 GCA_944349915.1 uncultured Clostridia bacterium
GCCCTTAAATAAGATGCCTTGCTAACATAGTCTTTAAGAGAATATCCGTCTTGTTGAAAATCAACTGGCAACAAACTTTGATACACTTCTTTTCCATATATCGTATATATTATGTCTTTCAAACTGCAAGATGTTGTGTTATACACAAGCGTTCCGTCTACAAAATATTTAAAGCAAATATCACTTCTGCATAGCATAAATTTTTCAACAAGATGGGTAACTTCGCTCTCCTCCAATTTTGTTTTCTTTAAAAATTTTTCTCGGACAGGAGTGTTAAAAAACAAATTAGAACAACTTATAGTTGTGCCTTGAGCATGAGCCACTTCTTCCACCTGTCCAAACTCTCCGCCGTTGACAGAAATAGCAAATCCATACTCGCTCTCTGCCGTTCTTGAAGCAAGTTTAACCTGGCATACAGAGCCAATGCTTGCAAGCGCTTCACCACGAAATCCCAGACTTATTATGTTGTCAAGGTCGTCAACTTCTTTTATTTTGCTGGTTGCATGAGGCAAAAAAGCAAGCGGAAGGTCATCTTTTGCAATACCACAGCCATCGTCTGCAACTGAAATGTTTTTCTTTCCACCTTCTTCAATTTCTATCACAATATTTTTTGCACCTGCATCAATGCTGTTTTCAACAAGTTCTTTAACGATAGATGCCGGTCTCTCGACAACTTCACCTGCACTTATGCGGTTAAAAACTTTTGGGTCAAGCAAGTTTATTTTACTCATCATCTCCCTCCTTGGCTTTAGAAACAAAATCATTTAAAAGTTCAAAGGCATACATAGGCGAAACTTTGTTGATGTCTATATCTTTTAGCGAAGCCAAAATTGACAAAGCAGTTTTTGTATTATCAACCGCTTTCTGTTTGTTTTCTTCAAAAATATTTAAGTCAAGTTTTTTATTGACCTTTTCAAGATTGTTGGAAATTTCTTTTGCCCTTGCAAGCACTTGTTTAGGAAGACCAGCAAGCGTGGCAACTTCAATGCCGAAACTGCGGTTTGCTCCGCCTCTTACAATTTTTCTTAAAAAGACAATGTTATCGTCAATTTCCTTAACTGCAACTCGATAGTTTTTGATGCCAGAAATAACACCTTCAAGTTCTGTTAACTCATGATAATGAGTTGCGAACATTGTTTTGGCTTTAAAATTTTTTGCCAAATATTCTATAACCGCCCATGCAATACTCAATCCGTCAAATGTCGATGTTCCTCTGCCAATTTCATCAAGAATTATAAGACTTTTGTCTGTTGCATTTGCAAGAATAAGAGCAACTTCGCTCATTTCAACCATAAAAGTGCTCTGTCCAAAAGCAAGGTCATCGCTTGCCCCAACCCTTGTAAAAATTCGGTCTGTCAAACAAATTTCCGCTTCTCTTGCTGGCACAAAACTGCCGATATGTGCCATATATGTGATAATTGCACTTTGCCTCATATATGTGCTTTTGCCAGCCATGTTTGGGCCAGTGATAACCATAATACGATTTTCATTGTCGTCAAGAAAGGTATCGTTTGCCACAAATTGTCCGGTTTTAAGATATTGTTCAACAACAGGATGTCTTCCACCTTCAATTTTTATATGACAGATTTTTTTGTTAATCTTTGGCTTTGTATAATTATTTTTTACAGCAACTTCGGCAAGTGATAAAATAGCATCAATTTCTGCCACAACAGAAGAAATTTGTTGAAGATTTAAAATTTGTCCATTAAGATAGTTTTTAAGTTCGGCAAAAATTTGTGCTTCCAGTTTTAAAGCATTTTCTTCGGAATTTAAAACAATGTCTTCAATTTGTTTTAGGTCTTCTGTGATAAATCTTTCATTGTTTGCAATTGTTTGTCGTCTTTTATATCGAAGCGGGACATTTTCTGCTTGATTTTTGCTAACTTCAATATAATAGCCAAAAACACGATTGTATCCTATTTTTAAATTTTTGATGCCAGTTTCTTCTATTTCTTTGGCTTCAAGGTCGGCAATCCATTGTTTAGCAGATTTTTTTGCATCACGAAGTTTATCAAGTTCTTTGTTAAATCCTGCCTTGATATAGTTTCCATCTTTCATCAAACTTGGAGCGTCCGGATTGATTGCGCTGTCAAGCAGGTCTGCAAGTTGACTCATATCAATCAATCCGTTGCAACAATTTTTAAGTTTTTGACTGTTTGCCTTGCCAAGCGTTTGTCTTATTGCAGGCAACGTCATCAAAGTGTTTTTCAAACCCAAAAGTTCTTTTGGAGAAACAGAACCATACCCTATTCTTCCAGCAATTCTTTCAATATCATTCACGGAAGATAATGCATTTGCAAGTTCATCACGCATGATAATGTTTTTATACAATTCTTCAACCGCATCAAGCCGTTCATTGATTTCCTTTTCATCTTGCAGTGGTTGGTCAAGCATTGCTCTAAGTTTTCGCCCACCCATAGAGGTTTTGGTCTTATCAAGAACCCAAAGCAACGAGCCCGCTTTTGTTCTGTCTTTCATATTTTCAACAATTTCAAGGTTGCGTCTAGAATTTGCATCAATGGTCAAAAAGCGTTCATTTCGAACAATATTGATTTTTGCAATACTTTTTAAAAGGCGCTTTTGAGTTTCTTTTAAATATTCCAAGGTTGCACCAGCACAGGCAATAAGTTCTGGCTGGTCTTTAAGTTCAAAAACAACCTTATAATTCCCGCCAAACTGCGTTGACAAATTTTCATCGGCACGCGTTTTTGAAAATGCCCACTCATAATATGTGTAAAATTTGCCAACAAATCCACCGCGTGTCTGTTGAATTTGAGTTAAAAGGTCGGCGCCACTTTCATTACAAATTATTTCCGACGGATTTACTCTTGCAAGAATATCGCTAATTCCGCGTTCTAAATTTTTATCAACAAGCGCAACATTAAACTCTCCAGTTGAGATGTCAACATAACAAATTCCCACCTTATCGAATCCCTTAAAAAGAGTCATAAGATAGTTATTTTTACCACTTTCAAGCATTTCATCTTCAACAATTGTGCCTGGCGTTATCACTCTTACAACTTCACGAGGCAAGAACTTAACACCTTTTTGTGGCGTTGCCATCTGCTCACAAATTGCAACTTTGTATCCCTTTGCAATCAATCTTGAGATATAGTTTTGGCTGGCATGGTAAGGAATACCGCACATTGGTGCTTTTTCTGCAAGTCCACATTGTTTGCCAGTTAAAATAAGGTCAAGTTCTTTTGATGCAACAATGGCATCTTCATAAAACATTTCATAAAAGTCCCCCATTCTGTAAAAAAGAATGCAGTCTTTATATTTTTCTTTAGTTTGCAAATATTGTGTCATAACTGGCGACAACTCATTTTTATTTGCCATTTTTATCTTCCTTTTGAATTTGTTTTTCTATTTGCAAAAGTTTGTTAACTCTTTCATTTTTGATATTTTCTGGAATCTGGTCTTCCATTTTTTCGGCAACCGTTCCTTCGCGTGGTGAAAACATAAAAGCAAAAATGCCGTCATACTTAACCTGTTTTACAAGGTTGCAAGTATCTTCAAATTCTTCTTCTGTTTCGCCTGGAAACCCAACAATAAAATCGGAAGTAATGCGACAGTTTGGAATTTTCGCCCTTATTTTGTCAATAATTTCCAAATATTTTTCACGAGTATATTTTCTGTTCATCCTGCTCAAAATTCGGTTGTTACCACTTTGTGCTGGCAAGTGGATATACTTTTCAATTTTATCTTCACTTGCAATAACATCAATCACTTCATCTGTCAAGTCTTTTGGATGAGAGGTCATAAAAGATAGTTTAAAATCACCATCTATTTGGCAGATATCTTTTAAAAGTTTGGCAAAAGAGACTGGCGGATTTAAGTCTTTGCCATAGGAATTAACATTTTGCCCTAGCAGAGTGATTTTTTTATATTTTCCTTCTGCCACAATCGCCCTTATCTCCTTAAGAATGTTGTCTTCTTTTCTAGACTTTTCTCGTCCTCTTACATAAGGCACAATGCAGTAAGTGCAAAAATTATTACAGCCTTGCATAATGTTTACCCAAGCATTTTCTCCACTTGTGCGTTTGTAAGGCAAAACCTCGTCGATATCCCCCTCTTGCCAAATTTCAAGTTGACGGCCTTTTTTGACGGCACTAATATAATCACCAAGTTTTGGAAGATTAAAAGTTCCTATAACAATATCAACAAAAGGAAAAGTTCGAAGCATTTTTTGTGCAGTTGCTTCCTTTTGAGTCATGCACCCACAAAGAACAATGATAAGGTCTTTCTTTTGTTTTTTAAGTTTTTTTAAATTTCCAACATTGCCAAAAACCCTGTCCTCCGCTCCTTCGCGGATAGCACAGGTGTTGAAAACAATAATATCGGCGTTTTCTCTTTTGTCTGCCTCTTGATAGCCAAGATTTTCAAGAATGCCTGCAATTTTTTCAGATTCATGAACATTCATTTGACAGCCATAAGTTACAATAAAGTATTTCATATATTCCTTCTTAAAGTGTTTTTGTATTATTTACCTATTTATTCTATCACACTATAGTCAAATTTTCAAACAAAAAATGAGTTTAGCAAATAATTTTTTGATTTGACGCCATAATAAAAAAGATGAAAAAATTTTTAAAGTGGTTTTTTATAATATCGTCTGTAATATTAGTTGGCATTTTGGTTGCCCTATCTTTTTATATTGCAACAGTTTACACAAATGCTATGAAAATTGAAATTGATAGTGCAAAACTTTCTGCACCCTTTACAACAATTGAAATTTATGATAAAGACAACACTCCAATAAAAGAAGAAAACACTATAAATGAAAGTTACGCAAAAATTTCTTCCTTGTCCGATGACACAAAAAACGCTTTTATTGCCATTGAAGACAAAGATTTTTATAAGCATAAAGGAGTAAATTACAAACGAATTGTGAAAGCAATGTTAAACAATTTAAAAGCGATGAAATTTAAAGAAGGTGCTTCAACAATCACGCAACAACTTATAAAAAACAGCCACCTTACAAGCGCAAAAACATTTGAAAGAAAGATAACAGAAATTGCACTAAGCACAAAACTTGAAAAACAATTTTCTAAAGATGAAATTTTAGAGCAATATCTCAACATAATATATTTTGGCAACAACTGCTATGGAATAGAAGAAGCAAGTGAATATTATTTTTCAAAACCGGCAAAAGACCTTAAACTTGAAGAGTCTGCTTTGCTTGCCGGACTTATAAAATCTCCTTCAAAATATTGTCCAATAAAGCATGTTAATAACGCATTAAAAAGACGCAATCTTGTTTTAAGTGAAATGGAAAAAGACAGTTTGATTTCAACTAAAGAGGCAATGCACGCTAAAAATGAACAAATTTGCCTTAATATCAATACAAAAAGCAAAAATAAACTCAATTCTTACAGTCAAGCCTCAATTGATGAAGCGGAAAAAATATTACACTTGCCTGCCCAACAAATTGCTTTGCAAGGTTATAAAATTTATACATATCAAAACAAAAAATTGCAAAATGATTTGAATAATTCTATTGACAGCGTGGATATAGACAGCAATTATGCCGGCATTGTTATAGACAACACAAGTCATGGCGTTGTTGCTTATAAAGGTGATGGAAATTATAAAATTCTCAATTGCCAAAGACAGCCAGGCTCTTGCATAAAGCCTGTTCTTGTTTTCGGTCCTGCCCTAAATGAAGACATTATCTACCCTTGCACTCAAATTTTAGACGAAGAAACAAATATTGCAGGTTTTGCTCCAAAAAATGTGGGAAACACCTTCCATGGATATGTAAGCGCGCGAGAAAGTTTGGCAAAGTCAATCAATATTCCAGCGGTTAAAATTTTAAGTTATGTTGGCATAAACAAAGCAAAGCAATATGGTGAAGATATGGGAATAAAATTTGATGAAAATGATGTTGGCTATTGCCTTGCGCTTGGTGGCATGACTTATGGCGTCAATGTGCTTGACATGGCTGGCGCCTATTCAACTTTTGCTTGCTATGGAAAATACAGTAGCCCAAAATTTGTTTCTTTTATTACCGATAAAAATGGTAAAATTGTCTATACAAACAAGCCTCAAGAAAAGCAAGTTCTGCGTGAAGACAGCGCATACTTGCTTACAGACATGTTGAAGACATCTATAGCAACTGGAACAGCAAAAAAATTGCAAGAACTTAATATGCCAATTGCCAGCAAAACTGGGACGGTCGGAAAAAGTGGTTCCAAACAAAATCTAGATGCTTGGAATGTCTCCTACACCCCAAAACTAACCTGTGCGGTTTGGCTTGGAAATTTGGATAACTCCCCAATAAGTTACACTGGTGGCAACCAACCTACACAAATTGTAAAAAATTTTTATAGCAACAATAAAGAAAGTGATGATTTTGTCAAGCCTTCCATGATTGTTGAAAGGAAAATTGATACAACCGAACTTGAAGAAAATCATCGCGTTGTGCTGGCTAATGAATTTATGCCAGAGCGCTATACGAAAAATGAAATGTTTTCTATCTTTAATTTACCAAAAACCTATTCCAATAAATTTGCCGTTGCTTCCACTCCAAATATGACAAGCAAGGTTGAAAATAATGAGGCTGTTATTTCATTTAACGCCAATGAATATATGACATATGAATTTTATAGCAACAATCAACTTGTAAAAAAAGTTGCAGGTCAAGTGGGGAAACAAAATATAACCCTTCCTTTAACGGCACAAAAGCAAACTTTTGTTGTAAAATCTTATTACACTCTTTCGCCAGAAATTGAAGACACAAAGGAAATCACTTTCGTCAAAAAAGATAAACCAGTAAACAATAAAAAATGGTATTTATAAATTTGGTTTTCTTGCTCGAAAAACAAATTTAAACAAAGTTTAAATTAAAAAAAGGCCCTGCCTTTTTTGCCCGCAAAAATTTTTGCTACAAAAATGTTTTTGCGGGCGTTTTTCGAGCCTTTTGCTTTAATCAACCTATCAACTGCAAATGCGACACAAAATTAATCTATTTAACAATTGAAAAGATAAAACTACAATAATGTAACTTGCACTGCAAATGTAAAACAAAATATGTCTACCCAAAAGCAACGCGATTAATTGATTTCATACTTCTCTTTAACTTTTTGCATAATTTCATCATAAATGTCTTTATGCTCTTCAAGGTAGGTTTTCACATTTTCTTTACCCTGTGCAATTTTTTCGTCATTATAAGAGAACCATGAGCCAGATTTTTGAATTATATCCGCGTTAAGAGCAAGGTCAACAAGACAACCACTTTGAGAGATGCCTTTGCCATAAATTATGTCAAATTCGGCAGTTTTGAATGGCGGAGCAAGTTTGTTTTTAACAACTTTAACAACAGTCCTGTTTCCGATAATGTTGGCGCCATCTTTAATGGTATCTTTTTTTCTAACATCAAGTCTAACACTTGCATAAAATTTAAGTGCTTTGCCACCTGTTGTTGTTTCTGGTGAACCAAACATAACGCCAACTTTTTCTCGAAGTTGATTGATAAAAATAACAGTTGTATTGCTTTTGTTGATAACACCTGTAAGTTTTCTAAGTGCTTGACTCATCATTCTTGCTTGAAGGCCTACATGAGTATCTCCCATTTCCCCATCAATTTCCGCTTTTGGAGTGAGAGCGGCAACAGAGTCGACAACTACAATATCAACAGAGCCAGATTTTACCAGCATTTCGCAAATATTGAGGGCTTGTTCACCATTATCTGGTTGAGAAACCAACAAGTCATCAAGATTAACTCCCAATTTTTCGGCATAAGCAGGGTCAAGAGCATGTTCTGCGTCAATAAAAGCAGCAGTTCCACCAAGTTTTTGTGTTTCTGCAATAATATGCAGAGAAACTGTTGTTTTACCAGATGATTCTGGTCCATAAATTTCAATCACCCTACCGCGAGGAATTCCGCCAATGCCAAGAGCAATATCTAGCACAAGACAACCTGTAGGAATAACATCAATTTTTTCATGGACGCGCTCCCCCATTTTCATGATAGAGCCTTTTCCATATTGTTTTTCAATTTGCAGAAGTGCCTGTTCAAGCGCCTCTTTTTTTGCCTCTTTAATATCTTTTGCCATTTTTTCTTTTCCTTTAAATAAATTTTTACAGATATATTGTAGCACGAAACGAACAAAAAACAAAATCATTTAAAAAGAAAAATCATTTTGTCTTAATTTTTTAACCAAATGATAAAGTAATGTGTTTTTTGCCATTACGACAGAATAGTCGGTTAAAGTGAAACTGCATTTGAAAAAGTGGACTTCTTTTTTATCTGCCAAAGTAAAGATAAAGTTCAATTTTCCTTCACTAATGTGTCCTGCAGTTACAACTGCAATATCGCTTCCACTCTCCTCCAAAAGTTGAAGAGAATATTTATGTAAAACATTATTGTCGTTGTTTTCAAAAAAATGTATTTCGCTTTTCTTTAAATATTGATAAAATTCTGTATTTTTTAATAATGAAGAAACAACTGTCCCCTGCGTTATATTTTCACAGATTGAAATTGACAGGTTTTTCATTTTTAAAAGCTGAAAAATTATATCTTCAAGATTAAGTTCATTTTCGCTGTACATATATGGTTTAAAAGCAGTTGCAATTTTGACTTGACTGTCATCAATCATATCGCCTTGACCGGTGTATGAAAGATAAATTGTTGTCAATATGTTCTGCACGCTAACCTTATATGAAAAATCTTTTATTTCATTTTTCAAATTTTCCAGTTTTTCTATCACTTCATTTTTACCAATACCAAACAAATGAAATTGACAAATTTTGGAATGCAAACTTATTATCTTTTCAAGTTTTGTCAAATCACTTTCAAGCGGAATAAAGATTGTTTTTCTTGTATCATTTTTAAAGACAACAATTTGGTCATCAATCATTTCTTTTTCTTTGCCAAGTTTTTGATAATTGTCAATTATAATGCTGTCCAATTTATCATTTTCAGCAAAAACAATTTCATTTTCTTTGGTCGCAAGATTTTTCTCCTCTTGATAAGGCAAAATTTGA
>CALVNU010000030.1 GCA_944349915.1 uncultured Clostridia bacterium
GAAAAAGCACACTAATAAACTTGATACCGCGTTTCTATGACTGCTCGGACGGCGAAATTCTGCTAAATGGACAAAATGTTAAAGATTACACACAAAAACAACTTCATGATTTGATAGGCTATGTGCCTCAAAAAGGAGTTTTGTTTAGCGGAACTGTAAAATCAAATATAACATACGGCAAAGAAAATGCAACAGATGAAGAAATTCAAAAAGCCATTGATATTTCTCAAGCAGACTTTGTTTATGACCTGCCAGACGGTCTTGATTATCACATTTCTCAAGGCGGGAAGAATGTTTCTGGTGGACAAAAACAGCGTTTATCAATTGCAAGAGCAATAATAAAAGACCCCGATATTTTGATTTTTGATGACAGTTTTTCTGCGCTAGACTATAAAACCGACAAAGTTGTAAGACAAAAACTCAATCAAGAATATAAAAACACCACCAAGGTTATAGTTGCACAAAGAATAGGAACTATCATGAATGCCGACCAAATTATTGTGCTTGACCAAGGCAAAATGGTTGGAAAAGGCACTCATAAACAACTTCTAAAAAAATGCAAAATTTATCGTGAAATTGCCCTTTCACAACTCTCCGAGGAGGAACTTGAAAAATGAAAAAATCAAAATCATCTTTAAACCAAGAAGTTGTGGCAAAAGAGAATAACAAAGAAAAGGTTAAAAAGAAAAAAGAAATCAATTCTATGCACAAAGCAAAAGATTTTAAAGGCACAACCAAGATGTTGTTTAAAAATCTTGGCAAATATAAAGCACTTTTAATTGTTGCAGTTGTTTTTGCCATTTTTGCAACAGTGCTCAATATTGTTGGACCAAGAATTTTAAATGAACTTATGACCTTAATTTTTGGTCAAGATTATCAACTTTCGCAAATCACCAGATTTGGCTTGCTTATTGTTGGAATATATGTTTTGTCTGCAATTTTAAACTATTTTCAAGGCTATTGCATGTCAAAAGTTTCTGTTCAACTTTCAAAGAAACTTCGAAGTGATATCATAAAGAAAATCAACAAACTTCCACTCAACTATTTTGACAAGCATAGTTATGGCGATGTTTTGTCAAGAGTTACAAACGATGTGGACACTGTTGGCAACACATTGCAACGCACATTATCATCACTTATCACATCAACTGTTACAATTATAGGCATTCCTATCATAATGTTTACACTCAACTGGCAACTAACACTTATTGCACTTTTACAAATTCCTATTGCCCTTATCACAATTTTTGTTGTTGTAAAAAACAATCAAAAATATTTTGTTAAACAACAAAAATATCTGGCCGATGTTGACGGATATGTGGAAGAAAATTTTTCTGCACACAATGTTGTGAAGGCCTTTAATGCAGAGGCAAAATCGCAACAAGAATTTGATAAAATCAACAATCGTTTGCGTATTTCATCAAAAAAGGCACAGTTCTTTTCGGGAATTGTTCATCCGCTTGTTGTATTTTCAAGCAATATCGTCTATGTGCTAATTTGTCTTGTTGGTGGATATATTGCTCTAAAGTCAAATGACGGAACTTTTCTTGCAACAATTATCACTTTTATGACATATACAAAATTGTTTAACCAACCTATTCAACAAATTGCTTCGGTTTCTTCAACTCTGCAGTCCACTGTTGCTGCAGCAGAACGCGTTTTTGAGTTTATAAATGAAAAAGATGAACCAGATGAAAGTGAAAAACGCTTGACAATTGAAAAAATAAAAGGTAAAGTAGAATTTAGAAATGTATCTTTTGGCTATACAAAAGACAAAGAGATTATTCACAACTTCAATTTTACCGCTTTGCCAGGGCAAAAAATTGCCATTGTTGGTCAAACAGGTGCAGGAAAAACAACTATCGTCAACCTGCTAATGCGCTTCTATGAAATAAACAGCGGACAAATTTTAATAGACGACATACCAACCGACCAAATGAACAGAACCTATGTGCGTTCACTCTTTGGAATGGTGCTTCAAGACACTTGGCTGTTTGAGGGCACAATCAAAGAAAATATTGCTTTTGGCAATCCAAATGCCACCGATGAAGATATTGTTAAAGCTTGCCAAATGGCAAATGTGGACCACTTTATTAGAACAGAACCTAAAGGCTACAACATGGTGCTTGATGAAGAAACAAATATATCTGCTGGTCAAAAACAACTTATGACAATTGCAAGAGCAATGGTCCAAAACGCTCCAATGCTCATTCTTGATGAAGCCACAAGTTCGGTTGATACAAGAACGGAAATTTTGATTCAAACAGCAATGGATAGGCTTACAAAAGGCAGAACAAGTTTTGTTATTGCTCACCGTCTTTCAACAATCAAAAATGCAGACCAAATTATTGTTATGAAAGACGGCAACATTGTTGAAATTGGAAAGCATGACCAACTTCTCAAGAAAAATGGAGCATATAAAGAATTATATACAAGTCAATTTGAAACTGGAGAAAGTTTTTAAAGCAAAGGAAAAATCAAGGAGGGAAATATGAGCGAACTTGAAATAAAACATGTCTATAAAGACTATAAACTTGGCAACAAATCAAAGTTTAACGCTTTAAATGACATAAACATTTCATTTGACAAAGGCGAACTCGTTTCAATTATCGGTGAAAGCGGAAGCGGAAAAAGCACTCTTATGAATTTGATTGGAGGGCTTGATTCCGACTATACAGGTGAAATTAAAATTGGAGGAATTGACCTTAAAACTTTTAAAGAAAAACAACTTGATGACTATCGCAAAAAGAAAATAGGGTTTGTTTTTCAATCTTTTAACCTTATTCCTCACCTGTCTATTCTTGATAATGTTACAATTGCACTAACCTTAAGCGATGTTAAAGAAAGTGTTAAACTTGAAAAAGCCAAGACTATTTTGGCTAAACTCGGACTTGAAAATCAACTTAAGAAAAAACCAACTCAACTTTCTGGCGGACAAAAACAAAGAGTTGCCATTGCAAGAGCATTGATAAATGACCCAGACATAATTTTGGCAGATGAACCAACTGGTTCGCTTGACAGTGCTACAACCCTGCAAATTCTTGACATTTTAAAAGAAATTGCAGATGACGGCAAACTTGTCATTATGGTAACCCACTCCGAAAAAGTTGCAAGCATTTCTTCTCGAGTTGTAGAACTCTCTGACGGAAAAATTATCAAAGATGAAATAAAGAAAGACTACAAGAAAAATGAAAACACAAACAAACTTGTGGAAGAAGATAAGACAGAGATGGTTTCATCACAAAACAAAAAAGAAAAGCACTTGTCTTTATACTCTGCCGTAAGGCTTTCATTACATAACATGTGGGCAAGCAGAACGAAAAATTTTTTAATGGCACTAGGCGTAACAATCTCACTAATTTCCATGATTTTAATGCTGGCATTTGGGTCTGGACTTACAAGTTATATTGACTCGCTAGCGCAGTCTTACTCAAGCCCAATGATTGTAACAGTAAGCAAGAGCACTTCAACACCCGAAAATCCTATGGGTGCTATAATGGACCTTATAACTCCATCAACTTTTACAAATGAAGACATTGACGATGTTGTAAATCAAATCAACAACCACCTTGAAAGTCAATCCATTGAATACAGAGTTGACAAAAACGAACTCGGATATGGCTTTTCAACGATGACAGGAATGTCTAATGGCTCCGCAACAATCAATTTTGAAGCCGATGGCGAAGAAAAATCTGCATCTATATTCTATCTTTACACCACCCCACCATATTATACCGAAGAACAACTTTTGGCAGGCACACTTAGTGGGCAAGCAACCGAAGATAGCGAAACTGGTGAAATGATTGGAGAAATCATGGTGTCGGCCAAAATTGCTAATGAAATGGGACTGGAAAGTTATGAAGATGCTATCGGAAAAATTGTTACAGTAAAAGTAAATTATCAAACAGATTCGGATGCAACATCTATTATTCCTATAAATCAAAAATGTAAAATTACCGCCATTGTTGATGTGAATATGTTTGAACAAATGCTTGTTATGTATGTCGATTATGACTATCTTTCTTCACTTGTAGCAGAACAAGATGCAACACTTTCACCAACTGCAATCTATATAAACACAGACAGCGAAAACACAACAAACATAATCAACAACTTTTTATCTACAACCCAAAATTATACAGGTTCTGTTGAAAATCAAATGGCAAGTATGTTTACAGAAATGTTGTCCACCTTTTCAATTGCGCTTGCAATCATCGCAGGAATTTCACTTATAGTTGCAATGATAATGATTTTGGTTGTCCTTTATATGAGCGTTTCGGAGCGAACAAGAGAAATTGGCGTTTTAAAATCTATTGGCGCAAGAAAGCGTGATATCAAAAAAATATTTACTACAGAAAGTTTCTTGATTGGTCTGTTTAGCGGAATTGTAGGCATTATCTTTGCTGGTGTTGTTGGCGGAATTTTAATTTTAATTTTCAAAGCAATACTTGGATTTGCCCCACTCTCATTCTATTGGTACTACTTTGTGATTGCACTTGTACTTTCTGTTGTGATAAGCGTTCTTGCCGGACTCTACCCTGCTTCAAAGGCTGCAAAACTTGACCCAGTTGAATCTTTAAGACATGAATAATAACAAAAACTTGCTCGGCAATTTTCACTTGAATAAGAATAACTTTTGAATAACAAAGTATTTTAAGTAAATTATAAATTTCTTTAAAAAATCACAAGAAGATATAATTAAAGCAAGAATAAATTTTAAAAGAAAACTAAACATCTTGCAAACAAAAAAGCATTAACTTGTTTTGTGTTAATGCTTTTTTATTTATTTTAATGCTTTATTTTTTCAACAATTTATCAAAATTTATTTTGATGATTTTTGCTGGCTTTTATTTGTCTTTTTTGTTTGGTTTTTATTTTGAATTGTCTTTTTGTTTGATTGATTTTTTGTTAATTTTTTATTTTCTAGTTTTTGCTCTGCATTTTTATTGTCTTTATCTTCTTTAGTGATTTCTTTTATTTGCTCAACATTTTCCTTCGTTTTGTCTTCTTGCTTACCTGTAAAATCTGTTTCCTTTTCCGCTTTTACTGCGTTCTCTTTTATTTGCATACCGTTTTCAACACTGTTTTCTGCTTGACTTTTATAAGTCAAGTTCTGTTCAAGCAAAACATCTTCACGAATAAGTTGTTTTTCAATAAAATTGATGCCTAAAGATTTTTTTGAAAACTTTCCAATCACAAAGTGGAAGAAAAATATTGTTGCACCAGTTGTGTTGCAAACCAAATCAAGCATTGTATCGCCAACAAGCGGTTGATTTACTCCAGGAAGTTTTTCGCCTTGCATTGTTTGATTAAACAAATTGTCTGCGCCCCATTCAAAAATTTCCCAAAGCACTTCAATTGCAAGAGAGAAACAAAAGCAGAAGAAAATAACCAAAACCACACTCATCTTTTTATAATTGCCAAGTCTAGATATCACAAAAATCCCACACATTGCAACCAAATAGCCCATCAAAATATGAATAACAATGTCGTACCAACTTACAAGATAATAGACATTGAGCACAGAGCCAATCAAGCCTGCAAAAATCAAATAAATTTCTATTGAAAGAAAAACCACATTGTTAAATCTTCTTCCAAATATGCCTTCAATTGCAAGTGGTACAAGTGATAAAATTGCTATGCAAATTGCCGGTACTATACGATTGTTTGGGTCATAGACAAAGCCATAATAAAAAGCAAGCGCAACACAGGCAAGGCACAGCAGAGCCATTACCACAAGGTTGATGATTCTAAAAATTTGATTATGCTTTTGAAGATTTTTAAAAGCGGTCCAATTTTTTCTCATATTATTCCCCTAAAATTTTTTGAAGTGCAAGTTTGTTTTTCTCAAGTTTCTGTTGTTCATTTTCAATAAGCGACTTTGGTGCTTTCTTGACAAAGCCTTCATTTGCAAGCAATTTTTTAGAGCGCGCAATTTCAAATTTAAGTTTTTCAATTTCGTTTTTAACTCTTTCTTTTTCCTTTTCGCTGTCAATAAGTTGCCCAAGTGGAATGTATACAACACTGTCTTGTGCCAAAATCTTTACGCATTTTTCTGTTGGCTCTTTGTCAACAATTTTTGCATCACTTCCGAAAGCAAGGCGACAAATTGCAACCATATTTTCTTTGAAAATTTTATCGTTTGGTGCAAGTTTAAACAAAATTGAAGTTTTTTTGTTGTCTGGCAAATTGTATTTTGCCCTTGCATTTCTAATTTCTTTGACAAGATTTATCACCCTTTCAAAATCATTTGTTTCGTTAAGTTTGATTTTCTTTGGATACTGGCAAAGCATGATTGTTTCTTCATGTTCTGGCATGTTTTGATAGATATATTCTGTAACAAAAGGAATAAATGGATGGAAAAGTTTTAACAACGCATCAAAAACATAATACAAAACATTTTGAGTTGTGTCTTTTCTTTCTTGTTCTTCTCCATAAAGGTCAACTTTTGCAAGTTCAATATACCAATCGCAGAATTTTGCCACTGTAAACTCAATCAAATTGCTTGCACAAACACCGAGAGCATATCTGTCCATGTTTTTATCCACCGACTTGATAAGCTGGTTGAGTTCACTTAAAATCCATCTATCTTTTTCTTGCAATTTAAGTTGTTTTAAAGGTTTTTTGCTAAAATCTTTCAAATTTGATAAAACAAACTTGCTTGCGTTGTAAAGTTTGTTGATAAAAATCTTGGCTTCTTTGATTTTTTCTTCACCATACTTAATGTTTGTGCCCATACTCATACCGTTTACAAGTGAAAGCCTTAAAGCATCGGCACCATATTTTGCAATCATGTCGTTAGGGTCAACTCCATTGCCAAGATGTTTAGACATTTTGACGCCCTTGATATCACGCACCATACCATGAATAACCACATCTTTAAAAGGCACCTGTCCCATAAATTTAATGCCGGAAAACACCATTTTTGAAACCCAGAATGTGATGATATCATAAGCGGTAACCAGCACCGAAGTTGGATAGTAGTATTTAAGGTCGGCAGTCTGCTCTGGATAGCCTAAGGTAGAGAAAGGCCAAAGTGCAGAAGAAAACCAAGTGTCAAGCACATCTTTTTCTTGTTCAAGATGATTGTTATTGCAGATTGGACAAACGGAAGGCTCTTCTTCGCTTGCAAAAGCATGTCCATTTGCACATGTGTAAACAGGAATGCGATGTCCAAGCCAAATTTGACGCGAAATACACCAATCTTGAATGTTTTCCAACCAGTTTAGATAGGTTTTTTCAAATCTTTTTGGATGAAATTTAAGTTCTCCATTTTTCACCGCTTCAATGGCAGGCTTTACAAGGTCCTTCATCTTTACAAACCATTGCGTAGAAATTTTAGGCTCGGTAAAATTGTGGCAACGCTCGCAAGTTCCCACTTGATTTTTATATTTTTCTTTCTTTACCAAATAGCCACCTTCTTGAAGTGCTTGTTCAATTTGCGCTCTCGCTTTAATTCTGTCTAGCCCTGCAAACTTGCCTGCATTTTCATTAAGTTTGCCTTCATCATCAATGCAAACCACCACATCAAGATTATGACGCAAGCCAACCTCATAGTCATTTGGGTCATGTGCAGGTGTGATTTTTACTGCACCTGTTCCAAACCCCATCTCACAATAATCATCTGCAATAAGTTTGATTTTTTTGTTGACAAGTGGCAAAATAAGGTCCTTTCCAACCTGCCCTTTATATTTAGGGTCATTCGGGTTGACCGCCACGGCAGTATCACCAAAAATCGTTTCTGGTCTTGTGGTTGCAACTGTAACATACCCACTTCCGTCTGCAAATGGATAGCGAATATACCACAAGAAAGTGTTCTGTTCAACATAGACATTTTCATTGTCAGAAATTGTAGTTTTGCAACTTGGGCAATAATTTACCACCCTTTTGCCTTTGTAAATTAGTCCTTCATTAAAATATTGGCAAAAAACATGCCTAACCGCTTTACAAAGCCTTTCATCCATAGTAAAAGCAAGCCTAGACCAATCGCAAGAAATTCCGAGGCTTTTAAATTGGTCAATAATTATGTTGCCATATTTTTTATACCAATCCCAGCCCATTTCAAGAAATTTTTCTCTGCCAATATCTTCCTTCTTCAAGCCATCATGACGAAGTTGACGAGCAATAACCTCTTCGGTTGCAATCGCCGCGTGGTCTGTGCCAGGAATCCATAAGGTATTATAGCCTTTCATGCGTTTTGTTCGCACCAAAATGTCTTGAATTGTGTTGTTAAGAGCATGTCCAACATGCGCCTTGCCAGTTACATTTGGCGGAGGCATAACAACAGAAAAATGTTCTCTTGCATCTGGTTGAGATGTAAAATAATTTTTTTCAAGCCAATGTTTGTATATATCTTTTTCAAAAAACTCTGGTGTATAAGATTTTTCCATAATTTTGTCCTTTTGTTAAAATTAATTTTTTTCTATAACAAATCCATCTTTACTATCTTTAACAGTAAAACCTTTTTTAAGAATTTCCGCTCTTAAGTTGTCGGCCTTTGCAAAATCTTTGTTTAATTTTGCTTGCCATCTTTCATTTGCAAGCGCCGTTATCTCTTCTGGAATGGCGTTTTGTTCAAAATTAAAGCCCAGCACTTTATTAAACTGGTTGATAAGGTCAAAAACTTGACTGCTTTTTTCTTCTTTTAAAAGTTTTTGGCAAACTGCAAGCGCTTTAGGCATATTAAGGTCGTCATTAATCGCCTCTAAAAAGGCATTTTTATATTCTTGAAGAACATCTTCTAAAATTTTGTTTTGTCCATTTTTATGCGACAAAACCGCCGCTTTGAAGGCTTTTAAACTGTTTTGAGCGCCTTTTATTGCTTCAAATGTAAAATTTTGTTGCTTTGAATAATGTGC
>CALVNU010000031.1 GCA_944349915.1 uncultured Clostridia bacterium
CAGGGTGGTGCTCTAACCGGCTGAGCTACATCTCTATACAATAATTTTTTGCTTTTTAAAAGCAATCTCCTTCTCCGAAGAGAGTTTATCTTTTGTACCACCCTTGACCACTTCTAATCAAGTGTGCACATTGATTATAACTTTATTTTATTAAAATGTCAACTATTTTTTCAAATTAAAAATAATTTTTATAATTTTACTTATTTTACACATAAATCAATATATATTTGATAAGATTTCTTTAAATTTGATTTGAGTTTAATTTGAATTATGCTAAAATATTATTATGAAACATGAAAAAATTACACGAGATTTTATAAAATTTCTCAAAAAAGACCCTGTTTTAAAGGATATGGTGGAAAAAAATTTACAACTTGCTAAACGCAATAATCCAGACAAGTCTAGTAACCCCGCGCAATCACTTGACGAATTATATTCTTTTCTTGACCACGCAGTTACCTGTTTGCCATGGGATGTTTTGCCAAACTTTAAACAACCATCACTCTATTTGACCATTGATCAATCCACTGGTTATTTTTGGTATATTTTTGACCAACCGCTTGAAGAACTGAAAAAATATAACTATTATTACCCAACCTTGCAATACAGACAGCCCATCGCTGATTGGATAAAAAAATATTCTCAAACCTGGGGAAAGCATCTTTCAAAAAGAAAGACATGGAACAACAAATATTATCAACTTGCTCTGCAAGACGACCTTTTTGGGCTAAATAAAGGCTGGTACGGTGATAAAAACATCTGGAAAAGTTTTAATGATTTTTTTAGCAGAAAACTGATTTCCCCTGAAGTAAGACCTATTGGCGCAAGCGAAGTTGTAAGCCCTGCCGACTCCACACCGCAAGGATTTTTTGCCATTGACAACAACAGCCAACTTGTATTGCCAACCTTTTTAAAGTCTGCAAAATTAACTTCGGTTTGTGATTTGATAGGAAAAGACAGTTATTATTGCAATGCCTTTGCAGGTGGAACGCTTACGCATACATTTCTTGATATATATGACTATCACAGATATCACTTTCCGGTTGACGGAGTTATAAGGGAAGTTAGAAAAATTTCTGGTGCAAACGCTGGCGGTGGAATAACTGAATGGGATGCAAAAAACAAGCGCTATGTTTATTATAATGAAATCGGCTTTCAAATGATTGAAACGCGCGACTGTGTTATTGTTGACACCGAAAAGTTTGGACTTGTCGCAATTTTGCCTGTCGGAATGTCACAAATATGTTCTTGCAATTTTGAAAAAAATGTCAAAGTTGGCAACCGAGTAAAAAAGGGCGACCCATTGGGTTATTTCCAGTTTGGCGGAAGCAATATTGTGATGATTTTTCAATCAAATATTGAGGTAACTCCCCTTTTAAGTGAAAAAGATGGAAATTATCAACACATATTTATGGGGACAAATTATGCAAAATTAAGAAAAATATAAGGTGAAGAATGAAAAAAATATGCTTTAAAGCGGTTGCAGACAAAAACAGCAAGATTTTGATTTTGGGCAGTTTCCCAAGTGAGCAAAGTTTGAAACAAGGTTTTTACTATGGCAATAAAAGCAATAAATTTTGGAAAATTTTATCCGAATATTTCAATCAACAAATAGAAGACAACCCGCAGAGCAAAAAACAATTTTTGCTTGAACACAATATCGCAATATGGGACATTGTCAACAAGACAGATTTGAAGGGCTCAAGTGATTTGCAATTACAAAAGCAGGTTGCAGAAATCAATAACATTGAAAGGTTTTTAAAAGAACATAAAAATATAGCAACAGTATTTTGCAATGGAAAAACTAGTTATAATATTGCTTGCAAAGCCTTTCCTAAAATTGATTTTATTTACCTTCCATCAACAAGCCCTGCAAATGTTTCTTTTTCAAAACAAGTATGGTTTGAACACTTTGATAAAATTTTTAAAAAATAGCAATAATATCTTTGTTTTTTGATATAATTTTGACATTTTACAACAAATCGCACCAAAAAATTAAATAAATGTTTACTTTTATTTTATATTTAAACAATTGTTATAATTTTTTAGGTGCTTTTTTCTTATATTCATTCCCCCAGTCCGCAAGCGCCGAAATCACAGGTCGCATCTGCTCTCCTAGGTCTGTGAGAGAATATTCCACCCGCAATGGAACTTCTGCAAAAATTTCTCTTTTGACAAGTCCATCTTCTTCAAGTTGTCTAAGATTTTCTGTCAAAACTTTGGCGCTTATACCTTCTATTCCATACTGCAGATATTTGTATCTTTGCCTACCGTTTAATAATTCACGAATAATCAAAGGTTTCCACTTGTTTCCTATAAGGTTGACCGCTGTTGCAACCGGACAATCTGGCAATTCTTCTTTACTTAACATAATCTCTCCTTGCTTACAAAAAGTTATTTAGGTTACAAAAAGGTGCATAGGCACAATTTGTAAGTTATGGCATTATAATATCACTAACAAACATTAAAGTCAAGTTTGTTAAAAAATTAAAAGGAGAATTTATATGAAAAAAACAGATTTTACACTTGAGAAACTAAACAAAGGAGAGGTTGCCATATATGATTTTGGAACAATAAAATTGCATGCATACAAAACAAACGATTTTATAGATGACGAAGTTTTTGTTGTTGAAAAAAATGGGAAAGCAGTTGTTATAGAAAGTCCTAGTTTTTTTGACAATATAAAGGAACTGGAAAACTATCTTTTAAACAAAAACTTGAAAGTTGAAGGTGCTTTGATATCATATCATGCTGCAGGTGGTTCTTTTTTAAAGAACAGCAAAAAATATTCAACAAAAAATGCCGACCACTTTGGACATATTGGTGGTGGAAAAGACTTGATTGACAAATTTACAAAATCTTTTGGGAATATCTTTGACAACTCTATTCATAGCACAACAAATTTTATTGAAAATGGGAAAAATGTAATTGCAGATATTGAGTTTGATATAACAGATAAAGGCGAAGGTTTTGACATAGTTATGCCAGAAATCAATGTTGTATATACTCATATGCTTGGACATGATTGCCACTCTATTGTGGCTGGCAAAAATCATGCCGACATGATTATTGAAGAATTGAAAGACTATCTTGCAAAGGGATATTGCTTGATTTTAACTTCTCATTATACCCCAGAAGATTTGAAAGATGTTAAAACAAAGATAGATTATCTTGAAACCCTCAAGCAAATTGCAAGCGAATGTAAAACGCACGAGCAATTTAAAAAGCAAGTGGAAGAAAAATACAAAAATTATACAGGAGGCAACTATTTGGATATGACTGCTAATTTGTTCTTTCCATCAAAATAGTGTATAATAAATGATAAAAGGAGAAGCCATGAACAAGAATGAACTGATCCAGCGCCTTTTGAAAATGCTGGCTCAAAAACTTGATATCACAATCAAGACAACTGGTGACTATCCCCAAAACAGACAACTTTTGCGTGGAATTTGCAATCAATTGCCACCAATGGATTTGGGCGCAGACTTTTTCACACTTCAAGACCAACTGCTTGCAATTGAACGAGAGGAAAAGGGCGTGGTTGATGTCAATTCTTTAAATTTTGAAAACAATATTGCTCTTTTCCATGGTGATATAACAGTTTTAAATGCCGATGCCATTGTCAACGCTGGAAACAATCAATTTCTTGGCTGTTTTATACCCTGCCACAACTGTATTGACAATGTTGTTATGAGCGCCAGTGGTTTTCAAATGAGAAATGAACTTGCCATTCTTAAAACAGAAAAAAATTATCATACAACACCGGTAAAAATCACCAAAGGATATAACCTGCCCTGCAAATATGTTTTTCATGTAGCCGGTCCGCAAATTTTTGATAAAGTAACAGAGCAAGATATGCAAAATTTGGCCGACTGCTATCAAAACTGTTTGGAAGAAGCAAAAAAAATGAAACTGGCAAATATCGTGTTTTGCTGTTTGTCAACAGGCGTATATTGTTTTCCAAACGACCTTGCCTGTGAAATAGCTATAAAAACGGTTAAAAACTTGCTAAAGAAAAATGATAATTGTTTAAAAGTTGTTTTTTGCACATTCAAAGAAATTGATAAGGAGTTGTACAATGCAAAACTTGGAACAAAGAATAGACAAGGCTAAAGAACTCTTAACCCATGCCGACTATATTTTAATTGGTGCAGGAGCAGGGCTTTCTTCGTCTGCTGGTTTTGAACATGGCGGAAAAACATTTGAAAAATATTTTGAAGATTTTTTAGACAAATATAAAATTACAGATATGTATTCTGGTGGGTTTTATCCATTTAAAACTTCGGAAGAAAAATGGGCGTTTTGGTCAAGAATGGTCTATGTAAACAGGTATAAATCTAAAGCAAACAAATTGTATGTTAAACTGTTTGATTTGGTGAAAAACAAACAATATTTTGTTATTACAACCAATGTTGACCACCAATTTCAACTTGCAGGCTTTGATAAAAACAAACTTTTTTATACACAAGGCGATTATGGGCTTTTTCAATGTAGCGTTCCTTGCCACAATAAAACATATGACAATAAAGAATTAATCTTAAAAATGGTAAAAGAGCAAAAAGATATGCGCATCCCAACCGCCCTCATTCCGAAATGTCCAGTTTGTGGACGAGAAATGGAAATGAATTTAAGAGCAGATGATAAGTTTGTTCAAGATGAAGGCTGGTACCAACACGCCAAACTTTATAGAACTTTTCTAGAAAAGATGCAAAACAAAAATGTGGTCCTGCTGGAAATTGGCGTAGGCTTTAACACCCCTTCTATAATCAAATATCCGTTTGAACAAATCACATATTCAAACAAAAAGGCACACCTAATAAGAATAAACAAAGACTATCCTTTTTGTGCAAATGAAATCAAAAACAAAACAATTTTGTTTGATGAAGATATCGACAAAGTTGTTTCCTTGATGTTAAAGTAAATTTTTTCTCTAAGCAAAAATCTATAATTTATTTAGATTTGTGTTATTATAAACATTTGTTTTTTTTAAAATTTTGTTATAATATTGTAGTATCAAACAAAATTTTAAAAACAAGGAGAAAAGATGATAAATTCAAATTGCGATATGCATACACACACAAATTGCTCGGACGGAGAACTTTCCCCTGTTCAATTTGTAAATTTTGCTCACGAATTGGGAGTTAAGTATCTTTCGGTAACCGACCATGATAATGTTGACTTCTATTTGAATAAAGAGGCAATAAATCTTTTGAATAAATATCAAATTCAATATATAACAGGTTGCGAATTTGTTTGTAGAGTAGGTTTGCATCCAATTGAGATTTTGGGCTATGGAATAGATGTAGACAAGGCAAAAAAATACCTGGACAAACATGGCGTTCCAGAAGAAAAAATGCGAACAATGAGGGTGAAAGAATCTAAAATCATTTTCAAGAAACTTGGTTTTAATATTGATTTTAAAGATTTAGATCAAGACCCTGTCGATGTTATCTATGACGAAATAAAATCAAATTCCAAATTAAAAGATATTATTGAAGCAGAAAATCCATGTTTGCTAGAATCGCCAAGCAATGTGTTACGACAAGGGCTAAACAATCCTAAAAGCATCTTGTATATAAACCCTCGCAAATATTTTCCAAGTTATAAAAAAATAATAAAATTGATACAGAAAAAACTTCATGGCGTGGCAATTGTTGCACACCCTTTTCATTATGGATATGTGATGAAAAAAGTTTTAACAAGTTGTGTCAATGCAAATATAGATGGAATTGAATGCTATCATTATACAGTCAACTCAAAAGCCAAGAATGAGTATTTGATAAATTATGCCAAAAGAAACAATCTTTTAATCTCTGGAGGAAGCGATTTTCATAATAGAGGCGATATTAAAGACATGCGGGAGCAAAAAATGATCAAAATTCCCGCAAATGTTTTTAAAACAATAAAGTCAAAATTAGAAAAACGGAACGCAAATTAACTCTATTTTTTCTTACGACATTTTAAAAAAATATTAGCAAAAAAAGGAAGGCATCTCCTTCCTTTTTTATTGCTTTATTGGTAAATTAGAAATCTTTAAAACTATACTTTTTTATTATATTTGAAAATAATCGGTGAGCAGGTGGGCACTCCTAAAAACGCCATCTTTTCACTTGGCTCCAATCCTAATATAAAATCAATAAAACCAGCAATGTTAACACCAGATGTTACGCAAATAATGCTGTCTTCTTCATTATATTTTTCAACAATATCTTCAATGGTTGCAATAACTCTCTTTTGCAGGTCAACCCAAGTCTCTTTCTTTTCTCTGCTAACAAATTCATTAAGCCTTGCATCCTCAATAATTGGGACCTTAAGCCATTTGTTTAATATCCTTGCCGTTTCTGCGCATCTATAATATGGAGATGTATAAATGGCTTTTACATTTTTTAGCTTGCTTAAAGTCTGCCCGACAAGATCGGCATCTTTTCGTCCGTTTTCCGATATGTCGTCGTTTTAGCTTCCCTTAAAAATTCGTTCTGCATGATGACAATAAACAATATTCACAATCCACTCCTTATTTAATTATTATATAATTATAAGCGACCCAGTTTTTATCAAATCGGTTTTTGTCTGGTGCGTCTGCCGGGACTCGAACCCAGAATAACGGTTCCGTAGACCGTCGTGATATCCATTTCACCACAAACGCAAATTTATAAGAAGGCTAGATTATCGAAAAAAGGCACAGTATGTTTTGACTTGTCCTCTTTCTACGAAGACGAAAAGTTTTGACTTATCATCTTTCAGCGGTGTTATTATAACACATAAACATAAATAATGCAAGTTTTTAACAAAAAAAGGCAGAAAAAACTGCCTTTTTTAAAATAATGCCGACAAAAGTCTCATTATTGCCTGCAACAATTTTGTTATCCATCTCTTTTTTTGGAAATAACTTATCCCAACATCTTTTGAGCATTTTAAGTCTTGTGCAAAAATGTCAGAATATTCTTGATTTATCGTTTTTGAATAAACAATCACAGTGTTTTCAAAATTTAGTCCAAAAGAGCGGTTGTCGGTGTTGCAAGTGCCAATTGAAACCTTGTTGTTGTCTACAAGCAGGGTTTTGCTGTGTAAAAATCCGTTGTAAAGATAAATTTTTATGCCCATTTCTGCCATTTCTTTAAGATAAGACAGCGTTGCAAGATAAACTGTTTTTTTATCGGGAATCGCAGGCACCATAATTCTAACATCTATTCCGCTTTTAACGGCAATACGAAGAGCGGAGAAGAACACATCATCCGGAATAAAATATGGCGTTTGAATATAAACTCGTTGATGGGCATCAAGAATCATTTTGACATAAACTTCTTTGATTTTTTGCACATTGCTGTCTGGGCCAGAAGAAACAACCTGCACGGTTGCATTGCCTTTTAAAGAAGGTGGAGGGAAAAACCCATTTTGCAGATAGAGAGAAGGCGGAACATTTTCGTTTGTGCAATAGCGCCAATCGTCCAAGAAGATGTTTTGCAAGGCGTAAACCCCTCCACCTTCAATGCGCACATGGGTATCGCGCCAAGGCTTAAGTTTTTTGTGCATGCCCATATGGTCATCGCGAATATTTATTCCACCAGTATAGCCCACCCTGCCATCAATAACCACAATTTTGCGGTGATTGCGGTAGTTTAATTTCAAATTTATCAAGCGGATATGCATAAAAGGCGGAAAAAATTCGCCAACACGCCCACCTGCTTTTTTAAGTTTATTAAAAAATCTTCTAGGCGCCTTGCGAGAGCCGATTGAATCATAAATCAATCGTACATCGACGCCCTCCTTTGCTTTTTGGCACAAAATGGTCATAATTTCTTTGCCCACTTTGTCATCTGCAAAAATGTAATACTCAATATTGATAGAATATTTTGCAGAAAGCAAATCTTTTTTTAATGCTTCAATTTTATCCTTGCCATTTGTAAAGATTTTGATATCATTACAAGGAATAGGATAACTGCCAAAACTATAGCAAAGGGTTACAAGTTCTTTATCTCCCAGCAAAATGCCGTCAAGTTTGGCTTGTTCCAGAGTTTGAATACCGTCAATATTTTTGATAATGTCGCGTTCGGAAATTGCCTTTTTGCGAATCATTCTGCGCGTTCTTACGCTAAGCCCACTGCCAAAAATGATGTAGAATACAAAACCTAAAATAGGCAAGAAAGTAAGAACAGTAAGCCAAGCAATAATAGTTTGCGGTTTGCGTTTTTCAAGAAAAACCATAAAAATCAAAAGAAGAAAGTTGATGCAGGCAACACAAGTCATAAGTATTGTGAACCAATTCATAATCTTCCTCCTTTTTGATTATTTATGATGCTGTCCCAACATATTTCCAAGCAATAGTTGTGAATGTTGCATAATCTTCACCCAAAACGACATAGGTTTTGGTTGTGTCTTCTGTTATAGTATCTGTAGTGATAGAACTTAATGTTATCTCTTCAGCTGTCTGTGCGTTTATAAAAATTAAATATCCAGTATAATCACTCGGTGTTTGGCCATCTATTTTAAGGTCTGTTAGTTTTAATTTTAATGGTGAGGATGTTGCTATATTTGCATCTATTGTTTTTCCTTGCATAAGTTGAGAGAGTAAAACTGCGATCCCCACATGACTTTTTTTAGTAGCACCATTAACAGTTAAAGATTCAATTTTATTGCCTGAACTATCAACGGCTGTGAAGTAGGCGACACCGTTTTTTGTGAAAGAATAATAATATTGTTGTAAAACTTCGCTTTCGTTGTAGATAACCGTAAGTGCTGTTGCGCTTAAAATGGTAACTGTGCCTTCTGCAATATCACTAATATCACAAACCCCATCGGTTACAGTTCGGCTTTGACCGTTAACCGTTAGTGATGTGAT